>JBARIB010000280.1:0-12419 GCA_049799535.1 Allostellaceae bacterium
CTATCGATATTCGTCCCCACAGTCGCCGATCAGCTTCATCAGGTCGCGCGAGTTGACGAGGACACCTTCAATCGCGGCAACATCGCTGCCGTCGAGGGCAAAGCCGAACACTCGCAGATTGTCGGCGATGTGTTCCGCGACGCCGAGCCGGGCGCCGATAATGACGCCGGCCACAGCCGGCCGGTCCAGCACATAACGAACTCCGACATTGGCGATGCTCACCCGATGCTTCGCGGCAATCTGTTGCAATGCGCCGAGCAGCTCCTGAAACAAGGCCCAACCGCCCCAGGCATCGACCATGCGCTTGTATTTCTGCAATGAGGCGGTATCGAGCTCGGCTCGCCCGGGCTCAGGCCGGGCGAGGTATTTTTCCGACAACAGCCCGCCGAGCAAGGTGCCATAGGCAAGCAGCCTTAACCCATGCTTGGCGCAGAACGGCGCCATTCGCGCTTCGGGTCGGCGGTCGATCAGCGAGTATTGCACCTGGTTGGAGATTACGGGGATACAGTGATCCAGGATCACGCCCAGATGCTCGGTGTCGAAGTTGGTGAGCGCGAGATAACGAATCTTGCCTTCGCGCTGCATATCCGCAAGATGCTTGAGAGCTTCGAGATAGCCCGCATCGCCGTAGTCCCACCAATGGAACTGCAGCAAGTCAAGACAGTGCACGCCCATTCGCGAAAGCGAGATGCCAATCGCATCCTCGACGACGCGCCTGGTCATGCGACCCGGAGCTGGAACCCACTTCGTGAAGGCCTGGATATCGGAGAGCCGCTCGGCCCCGTGGCGCGCGGCAAAGCGGTGCCGGAAGGCTCCGATCAAGTCTTCTGCAGGACCGTAGTGGTCGGCAAGGTCCCAGGTGGTGAACCCGGCCTCGTGATAGGCAAACATTTGGTCGAGCGCGCGTTCGCGATCAATAAAGCCGTGGGCGCCAGACACCTGCCACATTCCGTTCAGGATGCGGCAGATGCCGAGATCACCGGCTAATAGCAAACGGCTCTTCGTTGATGGCATCGCTCGTCCCCCCTGCTGTGTGGCAGCTCGGTTCAGCTCAGGCTGCCGGGATAATCCTGCCAGATGCTCGGCTCCAGTCGCAGATACGGGGCCGCTGGATAGGTCTCGAGCCAATGGCGTGCACATTCCTCGCCAGTCGGGTTCCACAGACCGGGAAAGCGGCGCATAGAGGCCAGAAACTCGTCGAGCAGTTGCAGCCGGTTGCACCAGCCACTGTGTTGCGGGTGCAACGTCATATTGAAATGACGTCCGCGTTTATATTGCGCGTCGAACTCGGCCTTCCAGTTCCTCGCCAGGACATCGGAGTGTTCAAGACCGGTTCCCTTTCTCGGAAACATCAAAAGAACTGGTCGTCGAAATGGTAATAGTAAGGCAGGACCAGGATTGCTTGCCGGCTCGCGAAATTGGTGACCCAGTAATGGGTATGTCATCCGCCAGCCCGTTGCCCATATAAGTGTAGCCGGCCTCGATCAGCAGGCTCACCGTATTGGGACTAATCGTGCCACCGGCAAACGGGTCGCCTTGCCGCGGCAATAAAAACCAGCCCGATGGGGTCCGACCCGTGACGTCTGCCAGGATTTCGGTCGTGCGAGCGATGCGGGCGCTCTCCTCCTCCCGCTCGAGCTTGCTCACATCCTCATGCTTGAAGCCGTGGGCAGCGATTTCGTAGCCTTCACCGTCGCGGATCCGGTCCGGAGCGATGTGTGCAATTACGGCTGGAACGACAAAGGTCGCCTTCAACTCGTAGCGCTTCAATACTGCGAGAAGCGCCGACAGCCCCTGGTTAAGACCGAAATGCGATTGAGGCGTCGCTAGATCAGCGATGCGAATCCCTTCTGCCCCGGTAGCGAGGCCGAGATCGACGGTTATGCTGACGCAACAGCGTGCGTCATTCGGCCAGCGAATGTCGCTGTCGGCAAGGCTCTTCTCGTCCGAGATTGTATAGCGCTCATTCCACGGCATGGGTTCGGAGATCCGCAGTCTCTTCGAGCGCCGGCTCTTTCGGGACGCGATGCTCCCACATGTGATCGGCAAGTTCGTGGCCGCTGCGCACGGCGGCGTGAAGCGCTTGGAGATACAACTCGCAGGCCCGGCCCGGCGTGAAAACCGTTGCCTTCACTCCGTGCGCATCAACCAGCTCAATGAGTCGCCAGATGCCCACCCTCCCGCCGAATTCGCCCTTTGCGAGATGCATCGGCGCCTCCTGCAAAAGCCGCCGCAATAGCATGGAGTCAGAGTCGAGCGTGAAATTCACCGCTGTCCGGATACCGGTCGGATATCGGAAATCGGTGATTCTAACCCGCGAGACTTCGCCTTGGTCTGCTCCAGATCCGCCGGCAGCTGCCGGACCGCTTCACAGTAGATGGCGACGGCATCGGCAAACCATGCATTCTTCTGCAGCACATAGTAGAGCTTCCCGGTCTGTTCGAGGCGCCGACGCATCTCCCACATCTTTTCTGCAAACGAACCGATCCGCTCGAAAATGTGCGGGCTTTGCAGGTCCTTCATGACTTCATGGCGATAAGCGATGTCATCGGCATCGTCGAGCGGGCGATGGAAGAATGGCTTCAGATCGTATTCATCCCTTCCCGTTGTCACCGCCGCCACGATCTGGTCGAGATTCAGATCCTTGAAGAACTCCGGCACCTCGGCCTGTTCGGTAGGCACATCGGACCCAATCCGCCCGTACAGGATGCTTTGGAAGCTCATCGTGTCGGGTCGCTGAGAGAGCGGAGCGGGCTCGTCGCCATTATCACCTCTAGCCTCGCACGCCATAGGACGGCGCGCAGCGAACCCGTTCTATCGAGGGGCACCCGGCCGGTCCCGCCTCGGCAGCGGGTCCGGAACGCTCCCGCCGCTTTATCCACGCAGCAGGAGCTATCAGCCTCTCGGCGGTTTCGGGGGGCTCCATCCCCATCAGGTGTCGTTCTGGCGATATAATCCCGAAGCTGTGTGGGTCAAGTCTCGAACAGGTTGGCTTCGGGTGCTCGATCGTCTAAGGTGCTGAGAGGTTGAGGCTCGCCTGCAATGGCGATGGAGTCCGCCGTAACCGCCCAGCCGGGCTGATGACTCCTACGGTCGCCCAGCGCGCCCGCGCAACGGGTCGCGAACGTAGGAAGGCTTGTCAGAAGGGTGGGTGCCGCGATGCTCGACTGCGCCGTTTCGACCCCCGATGCCGCCGGGCCGCTGGGCTGAACGATGCCCGAACGGATCATCTACAACATTTTTCAGGTCATGTTCGTCCTCGCCTTCGCGCCATTGGTCGAAGGCGTCACCAGCCGCCTCAAGGAGATCCTGCAGTCGAAGCGCGGGCCAAGCATATTCCAGCCCTATCGCGACATCTGGAAGCTGCTGCACAAGGACCAGATCGTCTCGGAATACGCTTCGTGGATTTTCCGGGCGGCCCCCTATGTCGCGTTCACGGCGCCGATCTTTGTCGCGCTCTTGATCCCGGTGCTGACGCGCTATCCGCTATTCTTTGCGTTCATGGGCGACATGCTGGGGGGCGGCTTCGTCCTTGCTCTCGGCGGCTTCTTTGCGACCTTGGCCGCCGTCGATACCGCCAATCCTTACGGGCCCATGGGGGCGAGTCGCACCCGTATGGTCGGGTTTCTTGCCGAGCCGGTGTTCATCGTCGTTTTCCTGACCGTCTCGTTCGTCGCCGGCTCTACCATCCCCTACATCGTCCAGACCCGCTGGGTGACGCCGATCGCGAATTTCTTCGAGCCCTCGCATGTGCTCCTGATGATCGCGTTCCTGATGCTGATCCTCGCCGAGGACGGACGCCTTCCGGTGGACAGCCCATCGGGGCAGTTCGAGCTGGCAATGATCGACCGATCAAGACTGCTCGAGTATTCGGGACGCGGCGCGGCGCTGATGAAATGGGCCGGCGCGATGAAGTTCCTTGTCCTGATTTGTATTTTTCTGAATGTACTCGTTACTCCCTGGGGCCTGGCGTCGGGAATGGGCTTGGGTGAGGTGTTGCTGGCGATCCCGCTCGTCTTGTTGAAAGCGTTCGGCTTTATCCTTGTCCTCGTTTACATCGAATCCTCGCTCGCCAAGCTGCGCCTCTTTCGGATAACCGAATTCCTTGGCGCCGCATTCGTGATTTGTGTGGTCGCGATGATCACCCGGTTATCGGAAGTCTAGGGGGGCCAGGCGAATGAACAGCTCGCCCTTTCCCTTGATCTTCTCCCTCGACGCCTTGACCGGAGCCCTGTTTCTGCTGACGGCGCTCGGGGTTGTGGCCACACGTCAGGTCCTGGCGTCACTGCAGCTTTTCATTCTGCAGTCCCTTCTGCTGGCGCTCTCGTCAGTTCTCCTCGGGATCGCAACCGGCTCGCCTCATCTTTTCGCGGTCGCGGCAATCACGATCGCCACCAAGACCCTGATGATCCCGTGGCTGCTTCGGCATACGGTCAGCAGCGAGGTCTACCGCACGCGCGAGATCGATCGGGTCCTCAACGTCCCGAGCTCGCTGCTAATCGCCGCCGTGTTGGTGGTGCTCGCCTATGTCGTCGCCAATCCGCTGCTCCGGGCCGTCGAAGTGCCGTTTGCGCCGATTAACCTCCCACTCGGGCTGGCGGCGATGTTCCTCGGCGTCTTCACCGTCGCGGTCAGGCGGGAAGCGGTGCCGCAGCTCCTCGGCCTGCTCGCTCTCGAAAACGGCGTGTTCTTTGCCGGCGTCGCAATCGTTCCAACCCTGCCAGTCATTGCCGAACTCGCCGCCGCCGTCGACGTGCCGGTCGTTGCCTTGGTCGTCGGCCTACTGACTCGCCGCATCTACGCAAGGCTCGGCATGACGGCGGTGGGACGGCTGTCGGCGTTGCGGGAGCACTGAGACGAACCATGGAACTCGCAGCCGTGCTTGTGATCCCGGCGTTCGCCAGCTTGCTCTCGCTGTCGCCGCTCGGACGCCGCTTCGCCGCACCGATTACTATTGGCGCGAGCACCGTCGTCCTCGTGCTCGCCGCCGAGGTGGCAGCTGAAGCTGCCCGAGCAGGGCGCGTCGACGCGCTCGACGAATGGCTGACCTGCGACGGACTCGGCGCGCTCGTGCTGCTGCTCGTCGCCTTTGTCAGCCTCACCTCTTCCCTATTCTCCTGGGGCTATATCCGGAAGAGGGCCGAGCACGAAAGCCCACACAAGGAGCAGAATTATTACGGGCTCTACAATTTGTTCGTGATGTCGATGCTCGCCGTGCCGGTCCTGGCGAACGTCGCGCTAATGTGGGTCGCGGTCGAGCTTACGACCCTGCTCTCGGCGTTTCTGGTCGGCTTCGAGGACACGCCGGAGGCGCTCGAAGCGGCCTGGAAATACGTCGTGCTCACGACACTTGGGGCGGTCCTCGCACTGCTCGGCTTCCTGATCCTCTATTGGGGATCGCGTGTCGCCGGCTACGAGCCGTTCACTTGGGTCGGGTTGGTCGAAGCGGCACCGAAAATGCCGCCCTCCCTGCTATGGCCGGCCTTCCTGCTGATCCTTGTGGGCTTCGGCACAAAGGTGGGCCTCGTTCCGATGCACACATGGCTGCCGGATGCGCATAGCCAGGCGCCAGCGCCGATTTGTGCACTGCTTTCCGGTGTCGAGACCACGACCGTACTTTACGTACTCCTGCGGCTGTTCCCGGTAATCGGCGTGGCGCCGGGGCTCGATGCGCGGCCATGGTTCATCGGCTTCGGTCTGGTCTCGGTCGGCATCGCCGCGTTGCTGCTGATTGATGTACGCGACTTCAAGCGGCTGTTCGCTTTCTCAACGGTCGAGCACATGGGGATCATCCTCGTCGCCGCGGGGTTGGGCGGTGCCGAGGCGCATCTCGGCGCAGCCTACCAGATGGCCGGGCACGCCATCGCCAAATCCTTCTGCTTCTTCGCCGCTGGCGTTGCAGTGATCGCCGCCGGCACGCAGGAAATCGCAGCCGTTCGCGGCCTCGTTCGCTCGTCCACTCTCGCCACCGCGGCGCTCTTAGCCGGGGGCATCGCGATCGCCGGGGCGCCGCCGTTTGCGATCTTCGTCAGCGAATTTCTGATCCTCAAGGCCGGGCTCGCTGGTGGGCACTATGTGACTGTCGGGTTGCTTGGTTTGTTTGTCGTGATCGCCTTTTGTGCGGTGATGCTCCACATCAACCGGATGGCTTTCGGTGTGCCGGGTGGCAACGGCGCGATTGCTGCGACTTCGCCCTTCGTCGGTGCGCTTGCGGGGCCGCCGCTGTCGTGCAAAGCCACGCTGGTCCTAGCGGCGATCCCATTACTCGTGATCGGCATCTATATCCCGACGCCGCTGCAGAACCTGCTCACCGCCGCAGCCCGGGCAATGGGGGGCTAGGCTCATCACCATAATGCTCGATCAAGAAGTCGTCCCGCCCGAGCATGTAAGCAGGCTTCTCGCTCTTTGCCGCGGGCGATGGGGCGATCGGGTTGCTGGCTCGCTCGAGGATAAGGGCCGGGTCTGCCGCATCGAATGCCGGCCGGCAGAGTTGCGGGAAATATGCGGATGGTTGATGCGCGAGCGTCAGTTCAGCTTCGCAACGCTGGTCGCTGAAGAGGTGGCGGCGTGGTCGCTCACTTATGTGTTCTACAAGGACTCCGCGTCACCCTGGGTCTTTATCGAGCTCACGCTCGATGGGGGCGCGAAAACATTGCCGTCCATCAGCGGCCTGGTCAATGGACCCTCGGCCGACTGGCACGAGCGCGAAATCGAGGATCTGTGCGGTCTTTCTTTTGAGGGCCATCCGCGGCTGGGCGAGTTTGTTCTGCATGAGGATTGGCCGGAGGGCACCAACCCGATGCGTCGGGATTTCGATGCCCGGCGGCCACTCGCCGATCGAGCCTCAGAGGCGAGGTGGCAGCCGCCCACAGTCGTCACTGCGCCGGGCGCGTTCGCGATGCCGATCGGGCCAGTTTTCTCGGATTTCGCGGAATCCGCGCATTTTCTATTGGAGACCGTCGGGGAGGACGTGATCCGCACGATCCCGCGGTTCTTCTACAAATACCGCGGTATCGAAAAGATCGCCGAGGGCCAACCGATCGACCGCGTACTATTGCTGGCCGAACGCTTCTCGGGGATCGCCGCCTTTGCGCACGGCCTGGCGTTCTGCCAAGCCGTCGAGGCGATTTGCGGGATCGAGGTCCCGGAGCGGGCGCGGGCGCTGCGAACGGTCTTCGCGGAACTGGAACGGCTGCGGCACCATGCGGCGGTCATCACCGGCATCTGCAATTCGACGGCTCTCGCCGTGTCGGCGAGCCAGGCAGCGCTCATAGAAGAGGATCTCCTTCGCCTGAGTTGCGAGACGGCGCGCCACCGATATTTGTTTGGGCTGGTAAAGCCCGGTGGAATCGACTGCGACCTGTCGGTCGAGCAGTGCCGCCATCTAGTGGCAGCCGCTCACGACATCGCCAAGCGGTTGGACGATCTTCATCGGATGTTGCGCTACTCCAGCAGCTTTCTCGACCGGCTCGAGGAGGTTGGCATCATCACGCCGGAAAACGCGACCTCTTATGGCCTTGTAGGTCCGATTGCACGCGCTTCGGGAGTGGCGCGCGACATCCGCAAGGTATTTCCCTACGCAGCCTATGCGGACGCCAACTTTACCGTTCCCGGAGAGACGCAGGGCGACGGCTACGCTCGACTAAGGGTCTTTTTCCAGGAGGCAGAACAATCGGCGGCGATTATCGGTCAAGTCGCTTCTACATTGCCGGGAGGCCCGGTTCTCGTCGACCTTCCGGAGTGGCGTGCCGGCGTCGCGCTCGGCGCTGTCGAAGCCCCGCAGGGCGCCGCCTTTCACTGGCTGAGACTGGACGAGAACGGCACTGTGGTGCGCTACCGCGTGACGCCGCCGTCCTTCACGAACTGGCACGGATTTCATCTCGCCGCGGAGAACTTCGCCTTCCAGGATTTTCCGATCATTTTGGCGAGCTTTGGCTTATCCAACGCCGAGTGCGACAGGTAGGAGCGCACGATGGCGAACTGGGTGCTCAAGGGACTGCGTGCTGGAATAAAGACCACCTCCTATCCGCGGCAAGCCGACGACGCACGCGGTCTTTCGCCGGGCCGCCCGCACGGAACTGTGATGAGTGCCGCCGCTCGGGCAGAGGAACTCGCCGGGCGCTGTCCGACGGGCGCAATAATCTCGCAAAATAGCGGCGTCGCAATTGATTACGGTCGCTGCGTTCATTGCTTTCGCTGCCACGACGGTGCCACCGAGGATGCCGCGGCTTGGGAACACGGCTACGAGTGGGCCGCGTACGCAGACGAGCGCGCGACGGCGCAGCGCAAGCTGGACCGGATCTTCGGCCGTTCGCTGCATCTCCGCTTTGTCGATGCGGGGGCTTGCGGCGCCTGCATCAGCGAGGCACGCCAGCTCAACAATCCCTATTACAATATGCACCGCCTCGGCTTCTTCATTACGCCGACGCCGCGCAACGCCGACGTCTTGCTGGTCGCCGGGCCGGTCTCAGATGCAATGCGGCTGCCCTTGTGCAAGACCTATGAAGCGATGCCGAGCCCGAAACGTGTCGTGGCGATAGGAGCCTGCGCCATTTCGGGCGGTGTCTTTGGTCCGAGCTTTGCCGCATCGGGCGGGGTCGAAGGAGTGATTCCGGTCGATGTAGTCGTCCCCGGATGCCCGCCGCCGCCGCTCGCCATCCTCCACGGGCTGTTGCTCGTCGTCGAGAAAAAGCCGCCGTCAGCGCTGGTCTCTTCCCCGACAGACTGGGCCGTGGGGGTCCCATGAGCATCCCTGGACAGCTGTTCACGGCATTTTTTGTGCTTTGCGCTGCCGGTGGCATTGCGGCGTTCGCGGTACCGGTCCGCCAGAACCCGGTCGTGCTGGCGTTTATCGGATCGCTCGCGGCGCTCGGAGTTCTGACGGCGAGCGCCTTTATCCTGATCACGGGCTCATCCTTCCGTGCCGAGCTGTGGCCGGTGCTCTCGCTCGGGATACTGGCCCTTACGGCGGATCGTCTCTCCGGGCTTTTCCTTTTCATCACCGGTTTGGTGTTCCTCCCGGTATCGATTTTCTCCGGGACATACCTCGCAAAGTACGCTGAGCGTTACAGTCTGCGATATTTCAGCGTCCTCTATCACGGTCTGTTTGCCTCGATCGTGCTGGTCCTCGTCGCCGACGACGCGATCTCGTTCCTGGTCGCCTGGGAATTGATGACGATCACCAGCTATCTTTTGGTCAATTACGAGTACGAGCGGGCGGAGAGCTCGCACGCTGGTTACGTCATGCTGGCAATGAGCGAGGGCGGGACCATCGCAGCAGCGATAGCGTTCATGCTTCTCGCGAACGCCGCGGGGACCATCGAATTTTCAGGATTTCGGGCGGCTCCTCTGGTACTTTCCGATACGATCGCTTGGGCCGTTTTTCTGCTGTCGTTCTTCGGCTTCGCGGTCAAAGCGGGACTGGTTCCAGTGAACAGCTGGCTGCCGCTAGCCTACCCAGCCGCCCCAACCAATGTTGCCGCATTACTGTCGGGGGTGACAGTCAATCTCGGCATTTACGGGGTAATGCGGGTCAATCTCGACCTGCATCCCGTCAGCGGCGCCGCACCTGGTCTCATTGTTTTGCTATTGGGTAGCCTTTCTGCCCTCGTCGGCATCCTCTATGCCACTACTCAGGCCGAGGTAAAGCGCCTGCTCGCGCACAGCTCCGTCGAGAATATGGGCATCGTCGCCGCCGGCATCGGGGCCGCGATGGTCTTCTTGGAGAGCGGCTACCGCACAGTTGCCGGGATCGCCATGATCGCGGCACTCTACCATATGGCCAACCACTCCGTGTACAAGGCGCTCTTGTTCCTTGGCACCGGCGCTGTCGAAGCCGGAACCGGCACCCGCGACCTCGACCGCCTCGGCGGCATCGCGCGCCGGATGCCGTGGACCAGCGCATTTTTTCTCGTCGGCGTGATGTCAATCTCGGCCTTGCCGCCGCTCAACGGGTTCGTCAGCGAATGGCTGACCCTGCAAACGATATTGCGTTCGGCGCTGCTTTCCTCGACCGCGATCAAAATCTTGTTCGCCATCTCGGGCGCCCTGCTGGCTTTGACTGCCGGGCTCGCGGTTACCTGCTTCGTCAAGGTCTTTGCGATGGGTTTTCTCGGCATGCCCCGCTCGGAAGGGGCCGCCGCCGCTGTCGAAGCGGGCCGCGGCACCAAGGTGCCGATGGCGCTGCTCGCAGCGTTGTGCATCCTACTGGGGATTCTGCCGACCTATATAATCCCGGTCATCGACACCGCAGTGAAGCCCCTCAGCAAGGCCAGCGCGACGGCGGCGCTGGTGCCGCCCTTCTTCAATACGGACGCTCAGCGGCAGGAGGGTATGGCACCGGCGTTCCTCGCCGAATTCCACGACCTCGGTGCGCAGGTCGGCCAAGATGTCCTGCCGGGGAGGGGCCTTGTGGTGTTGCATCGGGGAGAAGAACGCAACCCGGTGGTGTTCGCGATGTCGACCTCCTACATGCTCGTTGCGCTCGCGCTGATCCTGTTGCTGAGCTTTGTCGTCTTCCGACTGCTGACCCGAGGACGGACGCTCGTGCGGGGACCGGTCTGGGCCGGCGGCCTACGCAGGCTCTGGCCGGAAATCACCTATACCGCCACTGGGTTCTCCAACCCGGTCCGGATGATCTTCGACGCCATATTGCGGCCGGCCACCGTCGAGGACAGCACAGAGGCCGTCGCCCAGCATTTTCGGACGGCAATCAGACGTGAAATCACCGAAATCCACATCGTCGATCGCTGGGTATTGCAACCGCCGATATACGGACTCGCACAGCTGGCGCAGCTCGCCCGGAGAATGCATGTCGGCCATGTCAACGCGTATGCGGCTTACGTCCTCTTAACGCTGCTGGTCGTGCTTGTCCTCGGAGTGGGTGTCTTCTGAAGGAGGAGTAGCCCGATGAGCATTTAGCCTATCAGGAAGTCCGGCGTGTCCACGGGGTGTACAGCAAGATCCTCGTGGCCAATGACGGCTCTGACGGCGCTTTTTAGGGCGCTGACGACTGCGTTCAAACTGACTCGCCAATCCGATACCGAGCTGCACACACTCCGCGTTGCAGGGGTGTCGTATTTTTCCGGCAGCATCGGCGAGGTCGAGATGGAGCGGGAGAGGGCGGACCGTCGACTTGCACCGCTTATCGAGCGGACAAACAGAGCCGGATCGATATCATCAGGCCGACCAGCACGGAAAACCCGAAGCGATCGAGCAGCCGACCCAGCACCAGAGAGCCGGTTCCGCTCACCGCCGTGGCGACAGCGTAGAAGATCGCGATGCTTTCGCCGGAGGCCACGCTGGCGAGGTCGAGATGGTAGGCGATGATCGGGTAGTCGGCGAAACCCGCTGCGACGAGTGCCGCGCCGGCCAGATAGATCCAGAAGACCCGAGGCAGCCCGGTTGTCTCGATGACCCGCGGTTCCGTCTCGAGGTCCTGCGGGCGCGAATAGAGTAAGCGCGCCAATACGCCCAGGCTGAGGTTGATCATCGCCGGAACCAGTAAGAGAGCAAGGCCAGATGGTAGTCGCCGCGGCGCGCAAATACTGCGGCCACCGAACATTGCACCGAACTGGTCTATCGCCTCGTGAAGGCCGAACTCCCGGCCGTAGCCGCCGATTGCTTGTCAGCGTGGGCGACATCCTCGGCGGGGGTCTCATTCTGACCCTAGGCTCGTTCATGATCGTCCTGGCGGGGCTGGATACGGCGAGCGCCGCCGTCGCCAAGATGCATGTGGGGCCGCTGCTCGTCCCCGCGACGGGGGCGCCGATCCGCGTGCCCGAGACCTTCGCTTTCATCTCGCCGACACTGCTCGTCATCGTGATGCCGCTGCTCGCGCTGCTGCCACTGACCCTGCTGTTGGCGAGCCGCCGCTTTGCGGTGCGCTACGCGCCGGTGTGGTATGGCGGACGCGAACAGGACCCGGCGCGCGCCGCCACCACGGCGCTGACCTTTTCCAACGCTTTGCGCACCTTCTACAGCTTCATCTATCGCCCGGTCGTCGTGACCGAGCGTGAATTGGCGCACGGCGCGAACGGTCGCCCCTATTTCGTACGCGCGCTGATATTCAGCCATGACGTCGCGCTAATCTTCGGGCCTTATCTCTTCGCACCGCTGGAGCGACTGATCATTACCCTGGCGACGAGACAGCGTATGATCCAGTCCGGCCACTTGAATTTCTACCTCTCGCTGATCGGCGCGCTGCTACTTGTCATCCTGATCATCGCGCTAGTTTGACGCGTCGAAGGTGTCCGCTTCCGCCCGCCTGGGGATGGCAAGCCTTGTCGCTGCACCTCCAGCGATTTGACCGTAAGCGCTCGGCGAGGAGCGCCTGCCGCTGAGCGTCGATTGGCGCAATGATCAGCGGATGGCGGACCAAGCAGAACCGGTGTCCACTACCGGTTTAGTGGACACTAAGC
>JBARIB010000281.1:0-3114 GCA_049799535.1 Allostellaceae bacterium
CTTCACCGGCTGAGGGGTCCGCTGTCGATCGGGTAAGGCGACCTTCGCCGGGGCGGAAGGGGCGAGATGCGCCGAAGGACTAAACCGCTGTCGCGGTAACCTGTAGCGAGAAGAGAGTCCGGGGAAGTAGCGAGAGGCAGGCGTCCTGTCTTGAGATTGAGGGGCCTAGAACCTCACCCAAGACAGGAGCCCCCAATGACCGACAAGGCCATCAGTCCGTTACGCCGACGACTGATCGAGGACATGGCGATCCGGCGGCTTAGCCCCAAGACCCAGCTCCACTATATCCGCCACGTCAAAAGGTTTGCCGATTTTCTGGGCCGGTCTGCCGACAAGGCCACCGCCGAGGATGTCCATCGCTATCAGTTGTGGCTGGCGTCGATCGGGACGACGGTACCGACCGTCAACGTCAGTGCCACTGCCCTGCGGTTCTTCTTCAAGATCACGCTGAAGCGCCGCGATCTTGCCGAGGAGGTCGTCTCGACCCGCGAGCCTCGCCGCCTGCC
This sequence comes from Allostellaceae bacterium, assembly GCA_049799535.1. Lineage (GTDB taxonomy): Bacteria > Pseudomonadota > Alphaproteobacteria > ATCC43930 > CGMCC-115725 > AP-15. Next base: position 507 of record JBARIB010000281.1, read on the forward strand.
CATTGTTCTGAGCCCGGAAGAGGTCGGTCGGCTGCTTGGGTCGGCGACGAACATCAAGCACAAGGCGCTCTTGAGCCTGGCTTACGCCACCGGCCTGCGAGCCTCGGAGGTCGTATCACTCAAGTTCACCGATATCGATCGTGATCGGATGATCATCCGGGTCGAACAGGGCAAGGGGAAGAAGGATCGGTATGTCATTCTCTCGCCCAACCTTCTCGAGCTGTTGCGCGAATGGTGGCGCGTCGCGCGCAAGAAGGGATGGATGTCTCCCGGTCAGCCCTGGTTGTTTCCTGGCTACCGCGGGCAGCATACGAGTGCGCGCCAGCTCCACCGGATCGTTCGCCTGGCAGCGGGGCGTGCCGGCATTACCACACGTGTCGGCGTTCACACACTGCGGCACAGCTTTGCCACCCATCTCCTCGAGCAAAAGACCGATATCCGGGTCATCCAGGTTCTGCTCGGACACAAGAAGCTCGACACGACGGCGCTCTACACACGCGTCGCCATCAGCGCGATCGGCGAGGTAACGAGCCCGCTCGACCTCCTGCTGAAGATGCCCGGCTAACGCGCGGCCGTTGTCACGGCCGGCGGTCGAGGTGGCGGACATCTTCCGCCACCGCGGGCCGGCTTGGCGTGCGTCCCATGCCGGCCACGTAAGCCTCGGCCAACTGAAGGTCATGTCGGCGATCGAGCGCTGCCGAACGGCGGCGTTGGGCGGTCATGTCGAACGCTGTGAGGACTGCGCGCACCTGCGCATCTCCTACAACTCCTGCCGCAACCGGCACTGCCCCAAGTGCCAGGCTGTAGCTGCCAAGGAGTGGCTGGCCGACCGCCAGGCCGAACTCCTGCCTGTGCCCTATTTCCATGTCGTCTTCACCCTGCCGAGACCGATCGCCGACATCGCCTATCAGAACAAGGCGGTCGTCTATGACCTGTTGCTCAAAGCCGCCGCCGAGACCCTGATCACCATCGCGGCGGACCCCAAGCACCTCGGCGCGCGCATCGGGCTCACCGCCGTGCTGCACACTTGGGGATCGGCACTGACCCACCATCCGCACGCCCATATCATCGTCCCCGGCGGCGGCTTCTCGCCCGACGGCCAGCACTGGATTGCCTGTCGACCCCGTTTCCTCCTCGCCGTCCCAGTGCTCTCACGCCTCTTCCGCCGCCTGTTCCTGGAAAGGCTGACCGCCGCCTACCAAGCCGGGCGCCTGCAGTTCTTCGCCGACCAAGCCGCACTCGCCCAGCCAGCAGCGTTTAAAAGTCACCTCGCCGTACTGCGAAAGGTCGAGTGGGTGGTCTATGCCAAGCGGCCTTTTGGCGGACCCGACGCTGTGCTCGCCTACCTGTCTCGCTACACGCACCGGATTGCTATTGCCAACAGCCGCCTCGTCGCCTTCGACGGCGAGCGCGTGACTTTCAAATGGAAAGATTACCGGGCCAAGGGCGACGCTCGCTACAAGCTCATGACGCTCGACGTCGACGAGTTCATCCGCCGCTTCCTGATCCACGTCCTGCCCGACGGGTTCCACCGCATCCGGCACTACGGCCTGCTCGCCAACGGCAACCGGACCGGTAATATCGCATTGGCCCGCCGGCTGCTCGGCGTACCCGACACACCGCCGTCAAGCGAGGACAGCGACGGCACCGAAAATCCTCACGAAGACAGCGAGTGGAACGCTTGTCCTTGCTGCGGCGGGCGTATGATCATCATTGAGACCTTCGAACCCGGCTGCCAGCCGCGGCAGTGGCCCATCCCATCGATCGGGCTCGACAGTTCATGACCATCACACCCCTGTCGCCATCCCCCATCATCGCTTCCGTCCGACGCCGCTATCTCACTGGCACCGCCCACGCTTTGCGCACAGCGACCGTCAGCGCCGCCTTCGGCCGGCAAAACCTGCAGCATCGAATACCAGATCACCAGCCCGATCGCACCCAGAGCGGCCAAAACCAGCGCCTCGCTGGTCACTCAACCGTCGTCCTGTCCGGAACCGACAAATCAGATTAAGCAGCGGCGGCAAATTCCCCATAGATCGACACCAGCGTCGGTGCGAACTCCCCCCGCGGTTTCCTCCCTCGAGGCTTTTCGGACGCCTGCCTCCGTGCATCCCCTCTCGCCAGTGACTGGCAGGCGTCCGAAAACCCTTAACGATTCCGGCCGTTCGTCAAAGCGCTAACTCGATAGCTTTGGGTGCTTGTAGCCAGTATCGGGTTGCCGTGGCGCCGAGCGGGTGGCAAAGCGCCACACCCGATGACGTCGATACGCCACGCGCGGCAGTGCCGCGACTAATTCTGGCGTCCCGTCTGTTTGCAGTGGCGCTTGTCCGCGCCGACGGCCCCATTCGCCTGACGGCAGTTCTGCCGGGTGTCCCGGCGCTCCCCGCGCCGCTCCATCCCGTTGGTTTGGGCAATGGTGAACGAGCCGTCAGTTGATGCCTCATCCATCACCTTGACAGTTTCTGCGTTCGTCGAGATGGACATGCCAACAACCATGCCGAAAAGGATTATGGATGATCTAATGATCATGAACGATCTAGAGGCGAATTCAGGTGTCACGTCTTGGTCCTCCTTTGGTGACGATTCTTGCGGCCTTCAGCCAGAACAC
>JBARIB010000282.1:0-3205 GCA_049799535.1 Allostellaceae bacterium
CGACCCGGCAGGATCGAGCCTTAGCTGTGAAGGTCTTCGTCGCGGCTCGGTCTTCGGTTCGTTTATTCACCTGATCGATCGCAGCGAAGAGCGGTAATGTCTGTCAGGACTGTGTGTCCACCAAGGGAGAATATCATGGCCGAATTCCCACAAATCGATCAGGTCTTGAAGGCCGCCATCGATCGCGGCGATGTCCCCGGCGTCGTCGCCATGGCGGCGACCCGGGACGGGCCGATTTATGAAGGGTGCTTCGGCAGCCGTGCTCTGCCGGATGGCGCCGCGATGACCGCTGACAGCGTATTCTGGATTGCTTCGATGACCAAAGCGGTCACCTCGACAGCAGCTATGCTGCTCGTCGAACAGGGAAAGCTGGCGCTCGACGCACCGATCGCCGATGTGCTGCCTGAGCTCGCCTCCACCAAGGTGCTCGAAGGTTTTGATGCGGCCGGCGAACCGCAGCTGCGCCCCGCGCGGCGGCCGATCACCCTGCTGCACCTCATTACCCACACCGCCGGGTTCGTCTATGACATCTGGAACCCGGAAATGGGACGCTATATGGAAAAAAGCGGGATTCCCGGGATCATCACCTGCCAAAACGCAGCACTGGGATTGCCGCTGGTCTTCGATCCGGGCGAGAAATGGGATTACGGCATCAATATCGATTGGGTCGGCAAAGCCGTGGAACGGGTCAGCGGACAGCGGCTCGGCGAATATTTCTCAGAACACCTCTTTGCGCCGATCGGCATGAAGGACACCGCCTTCAAACTGACGCCCGAGCGCCGCGGCCGGCTGGTCGGCATGCACGCTCGCGGCGAGCACGGCGCGCTGTCGCCGATCGCATTCGAGATGCCGCAGGAGCCGGAATTCGAGATGGGCGGCGGCGGACTTTACAGCACGGCGGCAGACTATCTCGCCTTCCAGCAAATCTTTCTCAATCAGGGCCGCGCCGATGGCCGCCAGATACTGCAGCCCGAGACGGTGCGGATGATGTCGCAAAACGCCATCGGCGATCTCAATGTTCGGCTGCTGAAAACCGTCGCGCCCAGCTACTCGAACGATGCCGAGTTCTTTCCTGGAATGGTCAAGAAGTGGGGCCTTGGCTTTATGATCTCGACTGCCCAGGTGCCGGGCGGGCGCAGCGCCGGCAGCCTGGCCTGGGCCGGTTTGGGTAATACCTATTTCTGGATCGATCCGGCGAAGGGGGTAGCCGGCGTGATCCTGATGCAGCTGCTCCCGTTTGCCGATCCCAAAGCGCTGAGCCTGCTCGAAGATTTCGAGAAGGCGGTCTACGCGGCGTTGGCTTGATCGCTCACTCGAGGCGCCGGCCGCTGTCGCAATCAAACATGTGAACGTGCTCGGCGCGGCTGCCTGCCGATCGTAAAGAGTCAGGGGCGGATCGATCTGCTGCTCGATCCCGGCATTCATCACAATCGGCCGGTCCGTGGACACGGCTGGCTGCAATCATAGAATGAGTGGATTGTTACCCGAGGCTGCATCTGCAGCTAATCTGCAGCAAATGCTCTCGCGGAGATTGAGATTGGGTGGTGACTTAGTTTGAAATTTTAAGCTGCTACACGGCCGCAGGAGGCTCGGGAAGTTGACCGGCAAACTGGCCCTCGTAATCTTTATCTGGCGTTCCCAAAGTCTGCTCAAATATGAGCTGGCAGATTCTCATATCGGAACGCAGGATAATTGGATGATGACCATGATTAACAATCTCAAGGCGAATCCGGCCTTGAAATCCGGCATGAATTGTTGGGGCTGTCAAATGGATCGACAGCCCTAGCCGCGAAAGAGAGCTTTTGCCTTCCACTCTAGCGGCTAATCTAGACTGCTTTAAGTCTATGAATTCCTTTGTCCACCCTAATATTAATATGCCAGGTTCTAGTGGGTATCCATTGTCAGGGTGTATGTCCTGATTTTGAGTGAGCGCTCTGATTACTTCATCAGCCTTAAACTCCGGATCGGCTGGATCTACCCGCGTGAATTGCTGGATGCCGCGGACAGTGCGCGGCTTCGTAAATATGCTGATTGTGGGATCGAGCTTAAGGTCTACGGCCGTCGATTGATACGCAAGGTCCTCCGGCTCTGGATCAAGAGTGATAAGCTGCCGCCGAACGTAGATCTTTATTTCCCGATCCGTGAGGATCACGCAACGGTCTCCACTTCATTCTCTCTTACCCACACCCGCCATGTCCCACGCACAGTCTCTCGGGGAAGCTCTATCAGGAACTGGCCGGCGTGACGTCTGAGAGGATAGCCAATGCGCAAGCTCCCCCCCTCCAGAGATCGCTTATCAACAATCAACTCCTCCTGTTTGCCATCTGCCGTGTTGACAGAAACGACAGCCTCGCTCGGGTGCTGTCCGACCCCCACAGTCCGCACCTTTACGCGATACATGGTCTCTCCCTCTAGAACATATCATAAACAACACAACGCATAGTGCCTTCGTTGGCTCCAGAGCGCAACTTCTATGTGGACGACACCGGGAATAAATTGTGGAAAACAGCCGTACCGTCCCATATATGCTTGGCGTTAACAGGCTGCGGAAAAGGTCGATCGGCGGCACTTCCAGCCCAATTCGTCGCCCTTCGCGCCTCCGTATCTCATTGATTCGATTAGATCGGAGTTCCCGCTGCTAGCCCGTTTCATGACCGCTTTTCCGAAATCGCGACTTTTTCCGCAGCCTGTTAAGCAAGTCCAGGAATGGCGTCTCCAAAGGGACCGCAGGGTCAGAAGCGCCCCGCCGACACCGTCGTCTACGCGATCCGCGTCGCAAAGATGCTGACAAGCGAGATCAAGGAAGACATGAGGCAAAAACCAGGCTGCCCAGGCGCTCGGCCGCAGGGGCGGCTCAGCGCGGCGGGAGAAGCTGTCACCAGAGCGAAGGCCGAGATCGCGAGAAAGGCGGCAGCTAAACGGTGGCGGGCTTAGGACGAGGCAAAGCTTTCGTCCTCTTGCCCGTAACGCGTTTTCGGACTTCCGCTATATGCTCCTCTAGGGCGTGGTACTCTGGGAGAGTTCCTCCACTGTCCTTAATAGTGTGGCGAACGTGACGGGCAACTTCCAAATTCTTATCAAAAGCCGCTTGCTCCCCTCTTACTCCCTCGTTGGCGATGGCATCAGCGGCCAAGTTCATTTGAAAATCGTGGGTCGATAGCTCCATGGGGCCAAATCTATCGAAAATGTTTTCTCCTTCTTTGAG
>JBARIB010000283.1:0-13699 GCA_049799535.1 Allostellaceae bacterium
GATCATAATCGGCCAGCTGACGTGCGCCGCCCGCGGCTCGCCGCGAAACCTATGGCGCGTCCAGAATTCCGAGCGATAGAAGAGCGCGAGCAGCATCATTGCCAGAAGCAACCCGATGCCGGCAATCGGGGCCAACGAGAAGCTGAAGGCGCCGTAAGGGATATGGGACAGGCTGCCGATGATCATGTTCTGCGGGTTGCCGGTAATCGTGGCCGTGCTGCCAATGTTCGACGCCATTGCGATCGCCAGCAGATAGGGCACGGGATTGCGCCGGAGTTGCGTCACGAGATCGAGAACCAGCGGTGTCAAGACGAGGCAGATCGTGTCGTTGACCAGGAAAGCGGACAGCACGCCCGAGACGAGAATGACCGCCGCCAGCAACACGATCGGATATCGGGCGCGTGTAACTACCCAGCTATTGACAAGGCGGAAGAATCCGGAAAGCCGCAAATTGGCGACGACAATCATTACACCCAGCAGCAGGATGATCGTATCGAAGTCGATTGCCTTGGGCGCCTCCTCGAGCGGCAGAGCGCCCACGGCCACCATGAGGCTCGCGCCAACCAATGCCGCCCCGGCTCTGTCCAGTCCGAAACCCGGCAGCCGTCCGACCGCAACGACCAGGTACGTCATCGCGAAGACCGTAATAGCAGCCGCCTCGCGCAACGTATCAAGAAACGGTCCGCCGGTTTGAAGCACCGAACGCCATCCGACACAGACAGCGGCTATAGCGCCGACCACAGCCGCGAGGCCGATAAGGGAACCTATCTGACGCCCTCCCCGCCGGCCCCTCCTCCGTGCACTTGCCCGGGCTTGGTCGCGATCGTCTCGCAAAGGCATCGGCTCAGTCAGCTGTCGCGGGCGTCCTCCGCGCCCCACCCACAGCACCTGACGAATTCCGACGAGCGCCGGCCACGGGTTTCCGGCGTCGCGGCCAACATCGAGCGGCGCGCTGTCCCCGCTCGCGGTTGCAAGAAGGCGCCGCGGAAGATAGGCGCAGTTAAGGAGCCCGGAACACGGTCAGCACATCGTCTCCGACGAGTTCTGTCGACACGCGTTCAAAATCCGGCGCATCCGCGAGAGCCTCCAGTCCGAACTCCGCGATTGCGGGCATTCCGTCACCGCCGATCACCAGCGGTGCGTGCACCCAGGCGAGGCGGTCGATAAGACGAGAGCGCGCCAGGGCGGCAGCCAAATGCCCGCCACCCTCGACCAACAACCGGGTAATGCCGCGCTCGCCCAGCGCCGTGAGCGCCGCTGCCAAATCGATCCGGCCTTGATCGTCGGCTTCTAGGTCGATGAGCGACACCCCGCTATCGAGAAGCGCGTTGCGGCGGGCGGCATCTGCCGAAGGCAGAGTGATGACCCACGTGGGGACCTCTCGTGCCGTCGCGATCAGCTGCATTGTTGGCGGGATCCGCAGATGCCGGTCAATGACGACGCGCACCGGTGAGCGATGACCTAGGCCGGGAAGCCGGCAAGTGAGCTGCGGATCGTCGGCAATGACTGTGCCGGTGCCGACCATGATTGCGTCATGAACCGCCCGGAGCGAATGCGCGCGCTCGCGCGCCGGCGGTCCGGTGATCCATTGGCTCTCGCCGCGCCGCGTCGCAATGCGGCCATCCAGAGATGTAGCGAGCTTCAGTGTAACGAGCGGTCTTCCCAAGCGGATACGGCAAAAAAACCCGGCATTCACTTCAGCGGCCTCGGTCGCGCATAGCCCGGTTGCGACCTCCAGGCCGGCCGCGCGCAGGCGGCGCAGGCCTTGGCCAGCAACCCGCGGGTCGGGATCTTCAATCGTGACGACCACCCGCCGTACCCCCGCGGCAATCAGGGCATCGGTGCAGGGTGGAGTGCGACCCCAATGGCAGCACGGCTCGAGACTAACATAAGCGGTGCCGCCGCGTGCCGCTTCGCCCGCCCGGCGCAGCGCCTCAGTCTCGCCATGCGGCCGGCCACCCGGCTGTGTCCAGCCGCGTCCTACAACCCGGCCGTCATTGACGATCACGCAACCGACCGCGGGGTTAGGCCACACCGCGCCGAGCCCGCGGCGCGCCAGCGCCAGCGCCGCCTGCATCGAGTGCAGGTCAGAGAGCCGATCGCTCGAGGATTTTTCTGCCTTGGCCGGCCCCTCAGTTCCCATCCGCGGCGATCCGGCCGACAAAGTCCCCGAAATCTTTAGCCTCGCGGAAATTGCGGTAGACAGATGCGAAGCGGATATACGCGACCTGATCGAGGCTCGCCAGCGCCTCCATTACGAGCCCGCCGATCATGTCGCTCGGGATGTCGGTCTCGCCGGAGCTCTCAAGCTGACGCACGAGCGAATTGATCATGCGCTCGACCCGCTCCGGCTCGACCGGGCGCTTGCGCAACGCGATGTAGATCGAGCGGGCAAGCTTGTCGCGGTCGAAGGGCTCGCGTTGGCCATGTTTCTTGATCACGGTCAGCTCACGCAGCTGCACGCGCTCGAAGGTCGTGAAGCGGGCGGCGCAGTTGGGGCAGAAACGGCGGCGGCGGATCGCGCCGCGATCATCTGTCGGCCGGGAATCCTTTACCTGCGTGTCATCCGCTCCGCAAAAAGGACAGCGCAATTCCAGCCTCCCTTTCTGGTTATGCGAGGATATCGCGTCGGCTCGGCCGCGCGGCCTCTTCGCGGTAGATCGGGAAGCCGGCGCATAGCTCGCGGACATTCTGCCGCACGCGCGCTTCGGTCGCGGGATCGCCGGCCGGCGATCGCGTGAGACCACGCAATACCTCGACAATGTAATTTCCGACTGTGCGGAATTCGTTCGGCCCAAAGCCGCGCGTCGTAGCCGCCGGCGAGCCGAGCCGAATCCCCGAGGTCACCGTCGGCTTCTGCGGATCGAAGGGAATGCCGTTCTTGTTGCAGGTGATGCCAGCCCGTTCGAGGCTGATTTCCGCGTCCCGGCCGGTCAACCCCAAAGGCCGCAGATCGACCAGCATCAGATGAGTGTCGGTACCGCCCGAGACGATATCGAGGCCGGCTTCGACTAGGTTCGCCGCGAGCACCTTGGCGTTCGCGACCACCGCCTTGGCGTAGGTCTTGAACCCGGGTTGTAGCGCCTCGCGCAGAGCGACTGCCTTGGCGGCGATCACATGCATCAGCGGCCCACCCTGCAGCGCCGGAAAGACAGCCGCGTTGATGCGCTTTCCGAGCTCTTCATCATTGGTGAGGATCATCCCACCCCTCGGGCCGCGCAGCGTCTTGTGGGTGGTGGTGGTGACGATGTGAGCGTGCGGCAGCGGGCTGGGATAAATGCCGCCAGCGACGAGCCCCGCAAAATGCGCCATGTCGACCATCAGATACGCGCCGACCTCGTCGGCGATCGTGCGAAACCGGGCGAAATCGATAATCCGCGAATAGGCGCTGCCGCCCGCTATGATCAGCTTCGGCCGATGCTCCTTCGCCAGCCCCTCCACCTCGTCGAAATCAATGCGCGCATCGCCGGGCCGGACGCCATAGGCGAGGGCATTGAACCATTTCCCCGACAAGTTCGGGCGCGCACCGTGCGTCAGATGGCCACCGGCGGCGAGCGCCATGCCGAGTATCGTGTCGCCGGGCTTGAGCAATGCGACAAAGGCTGCCTGGTTGGCCTGCGCGCCCGAATGCGGCTGCACATTCACGAAACCGCATCCAAAGAGTTGCTTCGCCCGATCGATCGCCAGGCTTTCGGCGACGTCGACGAATTCGCAGCCGCCATAGTAACGGCGCCCGGGATAGCCTTCAGCGTATTTATTCGTCATCACCGAGCCCTGTGCTTCCAGCACAGCGCGGGAAACGATGTTCTCGCTGGCAATCAGCTCGACCTGAAAGCGCTGGCGGTTACATTCGCCATTTACAGCGGCTGCAATCTCCGGATCGACCTCCAATAATTTGTCAGAAAAAAATTGGTCGGCCACCGGTCGACAAACAGAGAAATTGGCTGACGGCATCAAAACCACATATCGAAAGAGGCCGGACGAACCGAGCCGGCACCGCGCTTTTGGCACCGGTTTCGGATTGGGCGCAGCGCTGCACCGATTTTTGACCCGCGAGTGTTTGCGCCCTAAGCAGCCTACCAGATTTCGCCCAATGATGCTAGCTGCATACCACAAATCGTGGTTAAGGACGCGAAGCTTGGGTGACCAGGTCATGGAGGAAAACAATTTTTTTTGCGAGGCGCCCGCTTTGCACGAGTTCACGTCACTCTGTAACGGGGGATTCCTGACGCGACACCAACAAGTCGTTCGTGAGTCTGAGCATTTCTGATTACTGTCTTGCTGCAAAACTTTCGGTTGACACAAGAAATTCATGCCTCGATTATGGGTGTTGGTTTAAACATAGGACTTTCCGGGGCGAAAAATGGCAGAAACGGCATCGCCAAAATTGGCAGAGGAGGAGTTGCTGCGGATGACCGCCGATGTTGTGGCGGCCTATGTGAGCAACAATACGTTGCCGACGGCGCAGTTAGCCGAAGTCATCAACGCCGTGTACAGCTCGCTCAAATCGCTGGAGGGCCTGTCGGCGGAGCCTCAACCGGAACCGCTCAAACCGGCGGTGCCGATCCGCAAATCGGTTACTCCCGATTACCTTGTATGCCTCGAAGACGGCAAGAAATTGAAGATGCTTAAGCGTCACTTGCGGTCGACTTACAACATGACGCCGGACGAATACCGCGCGAAATGGAGCCTGCCGGCAGACTATCCAATGGTCGCCCCGAACTATGCTGAGCAACGCTCCGAATTTGCCAAGAAGATCGGGCTGGGGCGCGGGGCTGGGCGCCAGTCGGCGCGCCGCGCGACGGGACGAGGCAGAAGCGAATAGCTGTCTATAGCGTCTGACGGGCCTTGAGGGCAGCAGTCAGGGTTCCCTCGTCGAGATAATCGAGCTCGCCGCCAATCGGCACGCCTTGTGCGAGCCGGGACGTCTTAACGTCGCGACCGGCGACGCGGTCAACAAGATAATGCGCGGTAGTTTGGCCCTCGACAGTCGCGTTGAGCGCTAAGATCAGCTCCTGTCCTGGTCTGATCCGGGCGAGTAGCCGTTCGATATTGAGATCATCCGGCCCGACGCCGTCGAGCGCCGACAATGTCCCGCCCAACACGTGATACCGGCCGCGAAACGCGCCGGTCCGCTCGAGCGCCCACAGATCGGCGAGGTCCTCGACGATGCAGATTACCGTCGCATCTCTCCGCGGATCGCGACAGATTGTACAAGGTTCGACTGTGTCGAGATTGCCGCAGATCGAGCATGGCCTGATTGCCGCCGCGGCTCTCGCCAATGCCGCCGTCAGTGGCTCCAGCAGGCTCTCGCGTCGCTTTATGAGATGCAGAGCGGCGCGGCGGGCCGAGCGCGGGCCGAGGCCAGGCAGCTTGGCGAGGAGCTGGATCAGAGTGTCAAGTTCGGACATGCCTTCGGCCCAGGGGCGATGCCCAGGTCGGCATCGCGGCGTCCCGGTCTGATCAGAACGGCAGCTTCATTCCGCCGGGCAATTGCAGACCACCGGTCAGCTTTTGCATCTCCTGTTCGGCGTGCGCCGAAACCTTTGCTCGGGCGTCGTTGAAAGCGGCGACGATAAGGTCTTCCAAAACCTCGACCTCATCCGGGGTGAGCAAGGTCTTGTCGATTTTGATCTTCTTCAAATCGCCTTTGCCGTTCAGTGTCAGCTGAACCATTCCGGCACCGGCGGAGCCGGTCATCTCGACCGCTTCGAGCTGAGCCTGCACCTCGGCCATCTTGGCCTGCATCTCCTGAGCCTGCTTCATCAGCTGGCCGATGTTCTTCATATCCCGTCCTCTCCTGTGCTTGGCTCCTCATCGGGATCCGTCGAGGGAAGCTCGTCCCCGCCGAGTTCTGCCGCCGCAAACCGTTCCCGGACAGCGGCGATGGTGGCCCCCGGAAACGTGTCGAGCACTGCCTGAACCAACGGGTGGCTTGCGACCTCGTTCCGCAGATCGCGCTGGCGCCGCTCCTCCTGCTCGCGCAAGGTCGGCTGCCCGGCCGCCTCGGAGACGGAGATCATCCACCGCAACCCTGTCCATTCGCTCAGCAATTGACCGAGGCGGTTGGCCAGATCGCGCGGCGCCCCCTCGGCCGGCCGGAATTCGATGCGCCCGGGTTCGAAGTGAACCAGATGGAGGTGCGACCAGAGATGCGAACGGATCAGCGCCTCGCGTCGCGCCTCAAAGAGCGATAGGACCTCGGCAAAGCTCTGCGGTACCGGATCGAGCTGGGAAGCGGACCGACTATCAGGGACTTCGGCCCGGGCGAGCAGCGCATTCGCGGCGCTCGGACCCGATGGGCGAGGTTCGATCGGCTGCGGCGCCGCAACAGCAGGCGAAGGCGCGGCGGTGTTCAAGCCGGCTGCCTGCCCGTTGGCTCGCACCGGTCGGGCCGTCGCGGGCACCGCGAGCGACCGCACGAGTTCGGCCGGCGGCGGCAAATCGGCGACATAGGCCAGCCGCACGAGAACCATTTCCGCCGCCTGGATTGGCGACGGTGCGACCTGCACCTCTTCCAGCCCTTTCAGCAACATCTGCCAGGTCCGGGCGAGCACCGGCATGGGCAAACGTTCGGCAAGCGGCCGAGCTCGGTCGCGGTCGCCTTCGGCGATCGGGTCGCCGGCGCCGGCCTCTGGGGCGAGCTTGACGCGCGTCAGGAAATGGCTGAGGTCGAGGAGGTCTTGCAAGACCATCAACGGATCGGCGCCGTCCTGATAGAGGCGGTCCAACTGCGACAGCACGGCCGGCGCATCGCCGCGCAACACGCTTTCCAACAGATCGAAGACGAGCCCGCGATCGACGGCGCCCAGCATGTCTCGCACCGCGGCTTCTTCGATCCGGCCCGCCGACAGCGCAATCGCCTGGTCGAGCAATGAAAGCCCGTCGCGAACCGACCCATCGGCGGCGCGGGCGATCAGCGCCAATGCGCCGGGCTCAACCTGCACCCCCTCCGCCTCGGCGATCTGACGGTAGTGCCGGATCAGCAGCTCGGCCGGAACCCGCCGCAGCGAAAAGCGCTGGCAGCGCGACAAGACAGTCAGCGGGACCTTTTGAATCTCGGTCGTCGCGAACACGAATTTGACGTCGGGCGGCGGCTCTTCGAGCGTCTTCAACAATGCGTTGAAGGCATTCTTGGAGAGCATATGGACTTCATCGATGATGTAGATCTTGTACCGCCCATAAACCGGGCGATAACGCACGCCCTCGATGAGATCTCGGATATCGTCGACGCCGGTGCGCGAAGCAGCGTCCATTTCAATCACATCGACATGGCGATCTTCGCCGATCGCAACGCACTGCGTGCACTTCCCGCACGGCTCGGCGGTGGGTCCGCCGGAACCGCCCGCCCCGACGCAGTTAAGCGCACGCGCCAGTATGCGGGCCGTCGTCGTCTTGCCGACGCCGCGCACCCCCGTCAGAATAAAGGCATGGGCGACCCGGCCTGTCGCGATCGCGTTCGACAAGGTACGCACCATCGCCTCCTGCCCGATCAGCTCGGCAAAAGTCGAAGGCCGATATTTACGGGCGAGGACGCGGTAGGCCGCCGCCGAATCGCTCATTACCGGAACCGTGTAAAGGCAAGGGAGACCGGACGGACGACCCAGGTCGGAACTCGTTACGGCTGCTTCCTTCCGGACCTGACCGGGTTGGCGAGGGACCTGTCCGCCGCCGACCTCCCGCTTCACTATATCAGCTGTCGGTCAGGTGGGGGCAAGCGCCGCTCGCATATCGATGATCCGCCGCCCGCCCCTGCCGCTGTCGTCGAAGGCGGGGGCTCGGTTCGGAGCGGAAGCCTAATACAGGACGCTTTGTCGATTTCGCCTTCATCGCGCGTCGTCTGTTGTTCCGTCGCATTTGAAGGAGACAGCCATGCCAGATCTCAATGTTTTCGGCCCTCAGCAAACCGATCATGCCAGGGCTATCGGCCTCGCGCGAACAGTCTACTCAAGGTCTGAAGGCCTAGCTGCCGTAGTAGCGGGCGTCTTGTTCGCAATTTTTCCGGCTGGCTTGGCCGAGGCTGAGGTGAAATCGATCGCGCCAAACGGCTTCGAGGTCATCGACACGGTGACAATCCAGGCTCCGCCAGAACGAGTCTATGCTGCGTTGGGTCAGATCGGCCGTTGGTGGAGCTCCGCCCACACCTTCTCGCGCGATGCCGCCAACCTCAGCATCGATCTCAAGGCCGGCGGCTGTTTTTGTGAGCAGCTGAAGAACGGCGGCTCCGTCCAACATTTGTCGGTGGTCTACGCCGCTCCAGGCCAAGGGTTGCGCCTGAGAGGTGCCCTCGGCCCCTTGCAAATGGAGGGTGTGGACGGCACGCTCGCCTGGGCTCTGAAACCGGGCGAGGGGGGAACCAACGTGACGCAAAGCTATGTCGTCGGCGGCTATATCCGCGGCGGCATGGATCAGTGGGCGCCGAAAGTCGACCGGGTGCTGCACGAGCAGCTCGACCGCTTGCAGCGCTTCGTCGAAGGGAAGCCGCTCGACTGACCGCTAGACAATGGTTGGCGGTCTGCAACTTCCAACAAGCCGTGCGGAGAGGCGTGAAAAGAATCCCAATGCTGTGTCGATTTCACATTCGCCGCACGTCGTCCCGTTGTCAGCGAACCACCAGCAAGGACCACAGCCATGCCGGAGCTTCAGATTATCGGCGCACCCCAAAGTAATTACGTCTGGGTCACCCGCATAGCGTGTCACGAGAAGGGCGTCCCGTATACGCTGGTCCCGGTCATGCCGCACACGCCCGAAGTCGATGCGATCCACCCATTAGGCAAGATCCCGGCGTTGCGTCATGGCGATCTCACACTCGCCGAGTCCCGCGCGATTTGCTTTTACATCGACCATGCTTTCAGTGGCCCGCCGCTGGTTTCTCGCGATCCGGTTCAGGGCGCGCTGACCGAGCAATGGATTTCGATCGTCAACACCCATTTCGATGCGCTGGTGGCGCGTCCCTATGTCGGCGCTTACTTCTTTCCGGGCACTCCCGACGGCGGACCGAACCGAGCGGTCATCGAGACCGCCCTGCCAAAGCTCGAGGCGCAATTCGCAATGCTCGATCGCGCCGTGGCCAAGTCCGGCCATCTCGTTGGTAATAGTTTTACTCTTGCCGACATGAACGTGCTGCCGATGCTGTTCTATCTCGACAAATTGCCCGAAAGCGGCGCGATGCTCCGGCGAAGCGCCAACCTCAAGGCGTATTACGAGCGGCACATGGCGCGGCCGAGTGTCAAGGAGGCCACTCCGCCGCCATTTCCTGGCCGTTCTTCCTGGACGGTGGAGGGTTGAACAGTGCGTTACATGTTTCTGATTTACAGCCGCGAGCACCCGGCCGAACTGTCCGAAGAAGAATTGGAAAAGCTTAGGGCGGCGCATTATGCGGTCATGGACGAAGCGCGCAGTAAAGGCATCTTCCAGGCGGCCGAGCCGCTAAGGCCCACCGCCACCGCGACCACAGTCCGCATGGAGGGCGGAAGGCCCCTGATTCTCGATGGGCCGTTCGCGGAAACAAAGGAGCAGCTCGCCGGGTATTATATTCTCGAGTGCGATAACCTGGACGAAGCGATCTCCTGGGCGGCAAAGATACCGACCTCCTGCAAAGGCGGGCAAGGGTGCATCGAAATCCGCCCGGTGGCAGACCTGCCTTACCTCCGCGCTATGAGCCGCTCGAAAGCCAATGCCGGTACCGGTTGAAGTTCGCGCCTCGGCCGAAGCGGTATTTCGTCGCGAGCACGGCCGGATCATTGCGAGTTTGATACGGCTGTGCGGCTCTTTTGATCGCGCCGAAGAGGCGATGCAGGAGGCGTTTGCGGCGGCGTTGCGCTATTGGGCCGAACATGGAATAGCGGACAATCCCGCCGCCTGGATCACCGCCGCCGCCTGCCGCAAGCTGATCGACGCGAAGCGGCGCGAGCGCACGCGGCGTGAGAAACAGCCGCTACTGGAGCAAGAACTCGCAGTCGCCGCGGGTGGCGACGCCACAGAGTCCGAGGATCTGCCGGGCGCCGTACCCGATGACCGGCTGCGGCTGATCTTCACCTGCTGTCACCCCGCACTCAATCGCGAAGCGCAGATCGCGCTGACCTTGCGCACGCTCGGCGGGTTATCGACAGGCGAGATCGCGCGCGCTTTTCTGGTTCCGGAGCCGACCCTGGCGCAGCGGCTCGTTCGCGCCAAACGCAAGATCCAGGAGGCTCGAATTCCCTACGAGGTGCCGCCCGAACACGCTCTGCCCGAAAGACGGGCCGCGGTGCAGGCGGTCATCTATCTGATCTTCAACGAAGGCTATACCGCGACGGCGGGAGACGCTCTGATCCGGCGGGAGCTGTGCGCCGAGGCCATTCGCCTCGGGCGCGTGCTTTGCGCCATCGACCCACGAGAGCCGGAGTGCGTTGGCCTGCTCGCGCTGATGCTGCTGCACGACTCGAGGCGTAACGCGAGAGTCGACGTGGCTGGTGCGCTGGTGACGCTGGAGGAGCAGGACCGATCGCTGTGGGATCGAGAACAGATCTACGAAGGCTTGGGCCTGGTAGAAGCGGCGCTGCGCATGGGCCGTGTCGGCCCCTATCAATTACAGGCGGCGATCGCAGCATTGCACGCCGAGGCCGCAACCGCGACGGAAACGGATTGGCCGCAGATCGCCGCGCTCTATGGCGAGCTCGCCCGGATCGATCCGAGTCCGGTAGTGCAGTTGAATGGCGCCGTCGCAATCGGCATGAGCGCGGGGCCGGGTTGCGGGTTGGCTCTGATCGACAAACTCGGAGCCTCGGGTGAGCTTGACCGCTACCACCTGTTTCATGCCGCCCGCGCCGACATGCTGCGCCGCCTCGGGTCGTTTGAAGCTGCCGCGGACGCCTACAGGCGGGCTTTGGCGCTGATTGCCAACGGCGTCGAGCGCGCCTATCTCGAGCGACGCCTCGCCGCGCTCTGAGACTTCGCGCCTTGCCGCACCAGGGCGTGATGTGACAGTCTTTCCCGATGCGAGCACCTAATTTCTATTCGCATCCGGGGTTCGAGCGGGCTGGCTTGCGCCGCCGCGATACGGCATGGATCGTCGAGCGCATCGCCGATCCCGGCAGCCGCTTTGTGCCAATCTGGCGCAACCAGAATTTGGTCATCGAGCTCGATGGCGGCGAGCCTCGTGCCGTCGTGCTGGGATCGGCCAGCATTGCTCCGATCCTCGGCGGCGGGGTGGAGGAGCGGTTCTTCAGCGGAGAGGTCGCGTTTCTCGGGGTCATCGAAGAGCGGGCGCACTTCGCGCTCGACCTTTCAGCTATCGAAGCGCCACTCGACATGCTGCATTCGCCGGCATTGGCGGCCAGCGGGATCGAAGCGGCGACCGTGCGGTTTGCCGATCTGCGCCAGGTCGGGCCCCACATCGACCGGCGTGAAGGCGCATTGCTGGCTTTCGCCCGCGCGATAATGTTCTGGCACGCGCGGCACCGCTATTGCGGTCTCTGCGGCAGTCCGACCCGCAGCGAGGAGGCGGGGCATATGCGCCGCTGCACCAATGCTGCGTGCAACACGATGCATTTTCCGCGCACCGACCCCGCCGTCATCATGCTGGTTACCGACGGCGATCGCCTGCTCTTGGGCCGCAACAAGAACTTCCCGCTGCCGGGGATGTATTCGACGCTTGCAGGCTTTGTCGAGCCGGGCGAAAGCCTCGAGGACGCCGTGGCACGGGAGGTGCGCGAGGAGACCGGGGTCGAAGTCGCCGCCGTCCATTATCACTCGTCGCAGCCCTGGCCGTTCCCGGCCAATATCATGCTCGGGTTTTACGCCGAGGCGCGGACCACCGAGATCACGATCGATTATGGCGAGCTCGAGGACGCCCGCTGGTTCAGCCGCGAGTGGCTCCTCTCACACACCGATGACGACAGCTTTCGCCTGCCGCGCCTCGACTCGATCGCCCGCCGGCTGATCGAGGACTGGCTGCATGGCCGCTGATTCCCCGCCGAAGGGGAGGCTCAGCCGAATGCGTCTTCTCGCCTTTTGTCACCGAGCTCGGAATCGGCCTGCCGGAAGCGCTTTATTGCTCCTTATGGGATGACTTGCGCTTCCGCATTCTCGCGTTCTTCGTAGCCGGCCTCGTTACTCTCACGCACGTTCGTCTGGTTTGATTCCGCCGCTGAGGCAGGCGCGCCACTCGCAGAGGCGCGGGTATCGAAATGATCGGCTTTGCGATCGAAAGTCGCCCCGAGCCGCAATAGGTCTCTTCGCGCTGTCGGAAAATGGCAGAGCAGCGCAAGTTCGCGGAGCTCGCGAGCTAAATAGCGGTATTCCGCCCCAGCTTTGCACACGGAAAAGGGGTATGGATTTTCCATATGCACTTTATACCAGAAATTGGTTACCCATCTGCTAAGAAGCAGCCCGCATAGATGCGATCAAAGAAGGAGAAACGAAGGCCAGCGGGCGAACGGCCGCAGGCCCGGGCGAGAACCCTTAACGATCGGCCCCTGCCGGTCTCATTCAGTGACGGGCGGGGGCGAGGGCGCTGCGAGGGTTCTTGACCAATGGCATCAGCACCAAGGCGGCCGCGAAGGCGAGGCCCAGCACCATGAGCGTGTCATTGTAGGTCAGGACCAAGGCCTCACGCTGCACCGTAGTCGCGAGCAGCTTGAGCGCCGCGTGGCCGGCGTCACCCGGGATAAGCGCGCCGAGGCGGTTCACCTGCATGTCGAGAAAATGCTGCACCGCGGGACGCGCCGGGTTGATGTCCTCGACCAGGCGATTCCAATGGAAATGAAGCCGTTGGTTCATCAACGTGCCGATCGTCGCCAATGCAATAGCACCGCCGAGATCGCGCGTCAGGTTGTAGAGCCCGGCGGAGTTCTTCAGCTTGTCTGGCGGCACGCTGCCGAGCGCGATCATATTTGCCGGCAGATAGCACATCATCAGCGCGACGCCGCGCAAGACCTGCGGCACGAACAGCTCGGCATAGCCCGCCTGATTGGTGAGCCCGGCCGTCAGGTACATCGCCACGGCAAAAAGGCCGATGCCGATGCTCAGCATGAGCCGCAGGTCCATTCGGCGCGTCAGCTGGCTGGAGATTGGCGACATCAGCATTTGTGCGAGCCCGGTGACGACCACGGTCTCACCGATCTGCAGGCTGTTGAAGCCCCGAACCTGTGCGAGAAAGAGCGGTATCAGGTAGGTCGTGCCGTAAAGGCCGGTGCCGACCACGAAAGTGTAGAACGAGCCGAGCGCGAAGTTGCGATTGGTAAAGGCGCGCAGATCGACGATCGGCTGATGATAGGTCAACACGCGCCAGAAGAATAAGACTGAGGCGATGCTCGACACGATCACGGCGGCCAGGATCGTGCGGTCCGAAAGCCAATCCCAGCGCGGGCCTTCCTGAAGCGCGTATTGCAGGCAGCCGAGAAACAGCGCCATCAGCACCAACCCGCAGAAATCGAAATGGCGCAACAGCGAAAGCTCGGGCTTGTCGATGTCGATCAAGAACCAAACGGCGACGGCGACGGCGATGCCGGGGACGAGGTTGACCAGGAACAGCCAGTGCCAGGAAAAAGTATCGGTCAAGAAACCGCCGATCGTCGGGCCCAAGGTCGACGAGAGGTTAAGGATCAGCCCGATCAGCACCATGATCGTCGCCAGCTGCGGCATGCGGAATTTCGTATAGACGACGGGAAACACCAACGGCATCATGGCGCCGCCGCTGAACCCCTGCAGCGCGCGA
>JBARIB010000284.1:0-6250 GCA_049799535.1 Allostellaceae bacterium
GTGTTGTGTCCCGCGAGTTTAGCGAGGAGCTCGGTGGGTGCCTGGTAGTCGAGGCATCGCAAGCGGGTGCGATTGTAGTCGGCGACGAAGGTGTGGAGGTAGGCGTCGCGTTCGGCATGGTCGAGAAAGCGGCGGTGATGAGCGGCGCGGTTTTGCGGCATTCGGCCGAGATGCTCGCCAAGGCGGCGGTTGAAGCGTTCGACCATACCGTTGGTCTGCGGCCGGAAGGGCTGGGTGAGGCGGTGGATGATGGCGCGCTCGATGCAGATGCGGTCGAAGGGATGGTCGCCGGAGGGTTTGTCCTGGGGTTTTCCCTTTTTGTCGACGGCGAAGCGGTCGGTGAACTCGGAGCCGTTGTCGGTCAGGATGGTGTGGGCCTCGAGCGGAAAGTGGTCGAGGAAGCGCGCGAGGAAACCAGCCGCGGTAGTGGCCCGGCGATCGGGGAGAATTTCGAGATAGACAAAGCGGGTGGCACGGTCGATGGCGACATAGGCGTAGCTGCGCCGGCGATTGAGTGGCGGCAGGTATTTGACATCGACGTGGATGAAGCCGGCCGGGGCATCGGTGTGGAAGGCAACGGTCGGCGCCTTCTGCGGGGTGAGGCGGGCGGACAGCCCGTGCCGCTGCAGGCAGCGGTGAATGCCGCTCCGCGACAGTTTCGGGTTGAGGCAGCGCCGCATCGCTTCGACGATGTCGTCGAGCGGCAGGGCGAGCCTGCGGCGCAGCTCGACGATCAGGCCTTCTTCCCATTCACTGATCGTGGTGGCCAGGCGATGCGGGCGGGTCGAACGGTCGGCGACATCCTGACGGACCTTCCAGCGTGCCACGGTGCGGGGATGGATGCCGAACTCGCGGGCCAGCGCGGCATGGGAGGCGCGGCTGTTCTGGATATAGGCACGGGTGCGCGGGGTGGTGGTGGCATTGGCGTGCAGCCTGAGTTGCATCAGCGAGCGCTCCCGTCCTTCGGCGTGCGGTGTGATCGCCTCACCAAGACGCTCGCCCCGGTGGGTCCACAGGGACCTCCCGCGCGCCGCGCCGCCGGACTCGTGGCAGTCGCGACGCGAGCGCGCGGGTCCTTCCTGTGGACTACCGGGACGAGCTGCGCCGGTGCTCGCGCGAGCCGCTTCCGCAACCAGCAGACAGCTTGCCATAACCGCACACTGTCGCGCCAGTCTTCCGAGACGAAACACCTTAGCCGGGGTTTGAGGCACACGATCTACCGGAGCGGCCCGATGGTTATTGAGTGGTTTGGCGATGCTCAGCGTGCCGCCCATCAACTTGGCGCGGTCGCAATCGGACAGCCGGTCTGTAACGCGGAACGCCTCGACCCCCTCGTTGTAGGTCAGCAATTTGACCGCGCGTGTCCAGTCGGTGCCCCACATGCAGCGGTTGAAGCCAAAGGCGTCGAAGATGTGGCCGAGCGGGTTCCAGCTTTCGCGCGCGAAATATAGATATCCGTCCGCCAATCCTTAATTAATAGAACGGGCCTGCTAATTTAGCCCGCGTCGGTCAACCAAAAGCCGCGCACCACCGCGGAGATTGGACAATTTTCTCTACCTACCGCGACAGATGCGGGCAGCGATGAATGGCCACTACAGGTCAGGACGCGAGCTATCGGTCGATCTGGCCCATCGCGTTGCGCAAGGGTTCGTCGGAGATTCGCATGAGGCCGCGGTAGGGCTCGCTCAACTCCAGGATAAGGAAAATCGCGCCCGCGACCGAGAGCGCGCCCACCAACAGCGCCACGGTGACGGTCGCGTTGAAGCGCGTGAACAGACCGAAGCCGAGAAACAGCATGCAGATCCAAAACACCAGCACCGTCAGGAACGGCCATAAGATCGAGCTGCCAAGTTGCTCGAACATAGCCAGACGTGATTGCGCGATGCTCTCTGACTCCTCCACGGCCCGGCTCTGCATCATCCGTTCCGCGTCGGTTTTAGGCGAGAGGTTTAGGAGCTGCTCGATATTAGCGTTCACGGAGTTTTGTGTTGCCCTAGAGTCGAGGTTCACAGGCCGCACGCCCTCCCGCGACCAGATCCGGTCATGCGTCTGCACGATAGCGTCCCGCAGCCCATCACGCGCCGCCTTCGCGCCTGGGCCGTAAAACTTCAGTGTCCGGTCGAGCAGAAGGATGTTGGCCGAGAGCGCCTTCAATTCACTGCTCTGTCGGTCATAAGAACTGTTCGCAGATGCGATAAGCAGGCTGAGCACCAGCGCAGACATGGTCGCGATCAGGCCCACCACGAGCTTGACGACATCCCGCGAATCCGTGTCCAGATGATGGTCTGGCAATTTGATGTGCACGACCATTCCGATGAGGGCGGCCCCGAAGGAACAGCCGAAAACGACCGAGGCGATAGCGAACGAGCTCACCGTGACAGGATCTTACCTATGCCGTCAGGCGTCGGGACTCGGGCACACCGCTACAGCATACGCGCTTGCTGCTGGAGAGAGTACAAAAGCTGGGCCGATTTCAACTGCCGGGGAGCTGCCGGAATAGAATAGTCCCGCGGGACAGATTTATTGATTTTATACGCCGGCCGAAAAAAGAGGGTCGTAGCCGGTCGTTCACTTGTAGCCGCGCGAATGGCCGGACTTGGAGCACAGGCCTCACAAATCTGGAATGGCAGATTTCCACCCACTGTCGCCGTTCATCTGGCGTAGCCCAACGTCCGCCTTGATAAGCAAGGAAACCGCCCGAGGTCGCCTGATCGAGGCTGTCCCTGACCCGAATTTCCGGGCGGCGACCCCAGCACGGCGGCGAATGCAACTTCGGCGCCAGCGGCAGCGCACCCCAGCCCTGCGTATCACACTCCGCCAGTGCGTGGCCTCAGAGCACTGGACGACTCATTGACCTTGGCCGGGTAGGATCGAACCGGCTTGGTTGATCATGACGGGGCCAAGCCAAGGGGCGAGCGGGGGAGCGGCGTCGAGATTACCCCTTTCACCCGGCGTCGCTCCTTTTCCCAGTGTCAAGTCGCCGGCCGTGATGCGCGAATGGCGGCCGAGACAACGTGGATGCGCCGCTCACTGGCCCTGCCCTCGCCACTTGACCGAGACGACCGCTCGCCCCTTCCTCCCGCATCGGCGGCACCGAGCCGATCTTTGAGGTCGAGGATCTTCGCACCGGGGCTCAGCCCGACCCTCAGAAGGGCCTGCGGCGTCAGCAACGCGACATGGTGGCAGGCTGCGCAATCGACCTTCAGTAGGTCCCCGTGGTCGAGATCCTCGATGCGCGCTAGGTAGAGGGGCCGCATTCTCGGCGCCTTTGTATTCTTGTATTGTTCTATCAGAACTCAGCGGACGAGGCTGCGTCAACCGCCTTCACGCCTTCCCTGGGCACGGCGGGAGATCCGTGGTTTCGCTTCACGGAATGGCGCGAGATCCCATCACCTCGATAGGAGAGGCACCCGGGACCCCTATTGCTCCCCGGGACGGCCTTCGCGCCGCCGATCAGCCGCCGTCTCCGGTCTTGGGGCCGCAAACCGCGTCTACTAGCCACAACCTCGCCTGCGTCAGCCAGTAATCAGGTGATCGAGCACGCGCCAGAATGTGTGTCGCAGGCGCCTTACCATCATCATCTCGCCTCCGCCGACCATGCTTGCCACCAATCTTCGCGGCGATCGAACCGAACCGCTCCCGCTAGCCGCTGCCTCCAGTGCCCGGCATAGGCCGCCGCCACCGCCAGGGAGGAGATCAGGTTGAGGTCCTCGGAGTTGGCCGAGGCCCCGCGCGTCCAGTTGTACGAGCCTTGGAGCGTGACAGCGCCGTCAATGACCATCGTCTTGGCGTGGGCCATCCGCACGTGATCGTCAAACCAAACCGGCACGCCGGCCGCGGCGAGGGGCTCAATCCCGCTTGCCCTTCCGCATGGCGCGCTCCGGCCGGCGATCACCTGCACGTCAACGCCGCGTTTCTTGGCACGGATCAGCGCGCCAACAATGCCGGAGCCGACCGTCAGCCGGTAAGCGGAAACGAGGATCTCGTGCTCGGCGGCCCCGATCGCGCGCTCCGCAAAACCGGCGCAATCGTCCTCGGGGGAGAAACAAATCTCGATCATGGCGTGGGAGGCGACGGGCGCGGCCGTTAATGCCGTCGATGACACACCTATAGAGATAGTGAGTCCAAGTAGAAACACGTAATGGTTATACATCCGAGTTCGATGCAGGTCAACAGAACACGGGAATTATCAAATCAAAAACAATCGTTAGGCGCATAACTAGTAGGTAGATAAAATCTGACGCTTGATACCCGCGCTATACGCCGGCTCAGGGTGGACTCCTGTCCTTCGCCGACACGTGCGCGAACGGCGAAGTAGCGCCGAAAGCGGGCATAGGATAGATCATCCCGCCGGGCCTACGAGTGGTGCTTGGCAGAAGTGAGGCCGAAGCGCTTAATTCCTTGATTCGACCGTGCGAACAGCGGCGATGCAAGTCGATCGGAGGTGCTGATGGCTTACGGGTTCGACCGCTTTTTGACCACCCACACCGGCAGCCTGCCGCGGCCGGATGATCTGATCCGGGCGATGTTTGCCAAGGAGGAAGGCGTGCCGGTCGACCGCGCCGCACTGGCCGCCCGGATCAGCGAGGCCGTTACCGAGGCGGTAAAGAAACAGGTCGCGTCGGGGGTCGATCTCGTCAACGACGGCGAGATGTCTAAGCCGAGCTACGCCACCTACGTCAAGGACCGGCTGACCGGTTTCGCCGGAAGCAGCAATACCTTCGTGTATCAGGACCTCGCTGAGTTTCCGAATCTGGCGAAGCGGGTGTTCAGTGATCCCGGCCGGTCGCGCCGAAGGACGCCCGCCTGCACAGGTCCGATTGCGGTCGGCGACTCGGCCGCGCCACTTGCCGATATCGATAACCTGAAAGCGGCCGTCACCGGGGTTGACGCCGCCGGTGCATTCCTCAGCGCCGCCTCGCCGGGCGTCATATCGCTGTTCTTCCGCAACCACCACTACGCGAGCCAGGAAGCGTACCTGTTCGCGATCGCGGAGGCGATGCGCGGTGAATACGAGGCGATTGCGGCGGCCGGGGTCACCCTGCAGGTCGACTGCCCCGACTTGGCGATGGGCCGGCACATCCAATATGCCGACTTGTCGGTCGAGGAATTTCGCAAACGGGCGCGGCTCCATGTCGAGGCGCTGAACCATGCGCTCGCCGCGGTCCCGCCGGAGCGCGTGCGGATGCATCTGTGCTGGGGTAATTATGAGGGACCGCACCATTGCGACGTGCCGCTAGCCGAGATCATTGATATCGCGTTCACAGCGCGGCCGGCGACGATCTCGTTCGAGGCCGCGAACCCGCGCCACGCACATGAATGGACCCTGTTCGAGCAGGTCAAGCTGCCGGAGGGCAAGATCATTGTTCCCGGGGTCATCGAGTCGAAATCGAATTTCATTGAGCACCCTGAGTTGATCGCGCAGCGCATCGCCCGCTACGCCAACCTCGTGGGCCGTGCCAACGTCATCGCCGGCAGCGATTGTGGCTTCGGCACCTGGGTCGGCCAGGCTGCCGTCGATCCCGATATCGTGTGGGCCAAACTGTCGGCGATGGCCGAGGGCGCTAGGCTGGCCACGAAACAATTCTGGGGCGGGTGTCGACCAGCAGCTTTAGGATGATGCGCACACTGTCGGGGAGCGAGGACTGTAGATCCTCGACCAGGGCGACTAGGGTTTCAACATGGGTGATGCCCTTCGGGAAGACGTAGCCGTATTCCAACAGGTGCCCGCGAAGAGCGTTGACGCACTGCGTGCGCTGCCGCACCAGCAGATCACGGGCTCGAAATACGATGCCGTTCGCCTGCTGCTCTTCGGTCTTGACCGAAACGAAGCGCATGCTCGGCCTCTGGGCCGCTTCACAGATTGCCTCTGCATCAGCGGCATCGTTCTTCTGCCGCTTGATGAACGGCTTGGCGTAGGTCGGCGCGATCGAGCGCACTTGATGGCCCAACTTAGCGATTTCACGCGCCCAGTAGTGCGCACCGGCACAAGCTTCCATCGCAACGACGCACCGGGTTTGCGCTGCTAGGAAACCGAGAAGCTTCACGCGAGTGATGCGCTTGCGAAAGAGCACATGCCCGGCGCCATCCGCTCCATGAACCTGGAACACGTGCTTCGCGATATCCAAACCGATCGTGGTAGCCTGCTCCACGGACGCCTCCTTTGGTGGCAGTTTGACACCGTCACCTTGGCACGCAGATGCCGTAGGGGGGCGTCCACCCCATCACCCGACCCCGCCGATCTGCGAGC
>JBARIB010000285.1:0-3149 GCA_049799535.1 Allostellaceae bacterium
ACCGAGATGGATATCGCGGTCGTCGGGTGCGGCGTCAACGTGACCCTGGACGCTGCGGGCCTCTGCACCGATGCCTGCGTCGTGCTCGGCGCGGTGGCGCCGACCCAAGTCCTCGTCAACGAAGCCGCAGATGCCTTGAAGGGCCATAGGCTAGACGACGACACGCTTTCCCGGCTCGACACCGCCGCGCAGCGAGCCTGCAAACCGATCAACGACAAGCGCGGCACGATCGAATACCGAACCAAGGTCGCCGGCGTCCTCGCGAGACGGGCGGCCGCCATTGCATTTGAGCGCGCCGCCGGGCGCGTGGCGGGAGTCCACTAATGGCAAAGCAACACGTATCGACGATCATCAACGGCGAACCGGTCGAATATCTCTGCGAGCCGCAGCAGACCATGCTCGATGTGCTGCGCGACGAATTGAACCTAACCGGCAGCAAGGAAGGCTGCAGCTCGGGTGACTGCGGCGCCTGCACCGTCATTGTCGACGGCAATGTCGTCTGCTCGTGCCTGATGCTCGGGGCCGAGGCTGAAGGCCGCAAGATCACCACGATCGAGGGGATTGCCGAGGGCGACAAATTGCATCCGGTGCAGCAGAAATTCCTCGAGCACGCCGCGCTGCAATGCGGCTTCTGCACTCCGGGGTTCATCGTCGCGGCAAAGGCGTTGCTCGATGAGAATCTGAACCCGACTGAGGAGGAGACCCGCTACTGGCTCGCCGGCAACCTGTGCCGCTGCACCGGTTACGACAAGATCATCCGCGCGGTGCTCGATGCCGCCGCCGTGATGCGGGGGGAGGCAGCGCGATGAGTTATCTCGACAAGGATCTGCTGAAGGTTGTCGGCACCCGGCCCATTCGGCCCGACGGGGTCGACAAGGTCACCGGGCGGGCCAATTTCGGTGCCGACATGAGAATGCCCGGCATGCTGTGGGGCAAGATCAAGCGCAGCCCGCATGCGCACGCCCGCATCGTGTCGATCAACACCGACAAGGCAATGGCCTTGCCTGGCGTCAAGGCGGTGACGACACGGGCTGATTTCCCGGACATTCCGCCGGACAAGCGCACTATCGGCGCCATGCCGCATAATCTGTGGGACCTGTCGCGCAACTGCTTGGCCAAGGGCAAGGCGCTCTACGAGGGTCACGCGGTGGCCGCGGTCGCGGCAACTTCGCCGGCGATCGCCGAACAGGCGCTCGATCTGATCGAGGTCGAATACGAGGTATTGCCGCATGTCATGGATGTCGAGGCAGCGATGGCGCCGGATGCGCCGGTGCTGCACGACGACATCTTTACGTCGGGGGTCGAACCCAGGCCGACGAAGCCGTCGAACGTTGCCAAGATGGTCCGCTTTGCCAAGGGTGATGTCGAGGCCGGGTTCGCAGAAGCCGAAATCGTCATCGAGCGGCGCTACACGACAAAGCCCGTGCACCAGGCCTATATCGAACCGCATGCCTGCGTCGTCTCGGTCGCAGCTGACGGGCAAACCACGATCTGGAGCTCGAGCCAGGGTCAGTTCATGGTCCGCGCCTATACCTCGCGGATCGCCGGTGCTGAGGATAATGCGAGCATCCGTGCGATCCCCGCCGAAATCGGCGGCGGCTTTGGCGGCAAGACGATCATCTATCTCGAACCGGTCGCCTACGTGCTGTCGAAAAAGTCGGGCCGGCCGGTCAAGATCGTGATGAGCCGTGAGGAGGTGTTCCGGGGAACTGGGCCGACCTCAGCCGCGGTTGTCGAGGTCAAGCTCGGCGCCAAGAGGGACGGCCGGATCACCGCCTTGGAAGCCGTGCTCAAATATCAGGCGGGTGCGTTCCCAGGCTCGCCAGTCCAACAGGGCTGCATTTGCGGGCTGGCGGTCTACGACCTGCCGAACGCTGTGGTCACGGGCTATGACGTTCTCTGCAATCGCCCCAAGGTTGCCGCGTATCGGGCACCGGGCGCACCCATCGGCTCGTTTGGGGTCGAAAGCTGTATCGACGAGCTGGCCCGCGAGCTCGGCATCGACCCGCTGCGGATGCGCGAGATCAACGGCGCCAAGGACGGCACCAAGGCCGCGCACGGTCCGACCTGGAACAACATCGGCTACATGAAGACCCTGGAGGCCGCCAAGGCGGGCGATCACCTCAAGGTGCGACTCGGGCCCAATCAGGGCCGCGGCATTGCCTCGGGCTACTGGCATAATGCCGGCGGCGAGTCGAGTGCGGCTTGCCACGTCAACGAAGACGGCACGGTCACGGTAACCGGGGGCCATCCCGACATCGGCGGCTCGCGCGCCTCGATGGCGATGATGGTGGCCGAGGTGCTCGGCATTCCGTTCGAAAGGGTCCGGCCGGTCGTCGGCGACACTACGGCAATCGGTTTCAGTGCGTCGACCGGCGGCAGCAGGGTCACCTTCGCCGGCGGCATGGCCGTAACTCAGGCAGCGCAAAAGGTCGTCGAGGAATCGAAGAAACGCGCCGCGATCATGTGGGACATCAGTCCCGAGGCGGTCGAGTGGAAGGACGGTAAGGCGTACCCGGCCGGTGCCAACGCCGGCAATTTCGAGCCGGTCGATCTGGCTGGCATCGCCGCCAAGGCGGCGCGCACCGGCGGTCCGATCAGCGCCGAGGTGCAGATCAACGCGCAGGGCCAGGCGCCCGGTTTCACGACCCATATCTGCGATGTCGAGGTCGACAGGGAGACCGGCCACGTCAAGATCCTGCGCTACACGGCGATCCAGGATGTCGGCCGCGCCATTCACCCCTCTTATGTCGAGGGGCAGATGCAGGGCGGCGTCGCGCAGGGGGTTGGCTGGGCGCTCAGCGAGGAATACATCTACGACAAGGATGGACGGCTCGAAAATCCGGGCTTCCTCGACTATCGCGTGCCGGTCGCTTCGGACATGCCGATGATCGACACAGTCCTGCTCGAGGTGCCGAACCCGCGCCATCCATTCGGCGCGCGCGGCTGCGGTGAGGTGCCGATCATCCCGCCGATGGCGGCGGTCGCCAACGCGATTGCCGACGCGACGGGCATCCGGCTGCGCGATCTGCCGATGTCGCCGCCGCGGCTGCGGGCTGCGCTGGACGAGGCGGAGCCGATGCGCGCCGCCGCGGAGTAGGAGATTACTGGGCCGCGGTGCGTCCTTCGAGACGGCCGCGCCGCGGCCC
>JBARIB010000286.1:0-7823 GCA_049799535.1 Allostellaceae bacterium
ACGACCGCGAGCCGCCTTTCGCGGGCCGCGCCAATCGCCCGCAGGATGTTCGGCGAGCGTCCGGAGGTCGAGATCGCGATCAGCACATCGCCGGCGCGCCCCAGGCCGAGAACCTGCCGCTCGAACAGCCGCTCGTAGCCATAGTCGTTGGCAATCGCGGTCAACACCGAGCTGTCGGTCGTCAACGCCAGCGCTGCTGCCGGCGCGCGATCGTAATTGAGCCGCGACAGCATTTCGCCGGCAATGTGCTGCGCGTCGCCGGCGCTACCGCCGTTGCCGGCCAACAGCAGCTTGCCGCCGTCGCGCAGCGCCGTCGCGCACATCTCGGCGATGTCGGCGATCGCGCGGCCAAAGCCGGGATCGTCGATCGCGGCTTGGATCGTATCCCGCGAGCGGGCGAGGTAAGCGATGATCGGGTTCATTGCACTCCCCGCCGGCAAACTGCGTCGAAGCGCGGCGGACTGTCAACTCGCACCGCCCGCTTCACCGCGCCGTTGCTAAAAATGCCAAAATCGCACCCTATTCTCCGAACCCAGCGGATTGATGGGAAACGACGCATGGCAAAGCGCATCCTGACTGCAAATCTCCTGCAAAAACAGGAGGAGCAGGGCCGAACATGAGAGTCTTGGTCACCGGCGGCGCCGGTTTCATCGGCTCGGCCGTGTGCCGGCTGCTAATCAGCGAGCTCAATTCGACGGTTCTGAACGTCGACAAGCTGACCTACGCAGCCAATCCGACATCGCTACGGAGCGTCGAGGACAACCCCCGCTATGCCTTTCGCTGCGCCGACATTTGCGACCGGCCGTCGATTTTCCAGCTGATACGGGAATTCGACCCCGATGCGGTCCTCCACCTCGCCGCCGAATCGCATGTCGACCGCTCGATCGATGCCCCCGCTCAGTTCATCAGGACCAATGTCGAAGGCACTTACGCCCTGTTGCAAGCGGCGCTCGCATATTGGCAGCAGCTTCCAGCGGAGCGGGCGGCGAGCTTCCGGTTTCATCACGTTTCGACCGACGAAGTTTTTGGCTCGCTCGGGCCCACCGGCAAATTTACCGAAACGACAGCCTATCGGCCGAACTCGCCCTATTCGGCCTCCAAGGCTGCGGCCGACCACCTCGTGCGCGCCTGGCACGAGACCTATGGATTGCCGACGATCATCAGCAACTGCTCCAATAATTATGGACCCTATCATTTTCCGGAAAAGCTGATCCCGCTTGCCATCTTGAAGGCATTGCATGGCGAACAGATCCCGGTCTATGGCGAGGGCGAAAATATTCGCGATTGGCTACATGTCGAGGATCATGCCCGCGCTTTGTTTACCATCTTGACTCTAGGCAAATCAGGGGAGAGCTATAACGCAGGGGGAAATGCCGAGCGGACGAATCTCGACGTTGTCCGGTCGATCTGCCGGTTACTCGACGAAATGCTGCCCCAATCGGTAAATCGGCCCCACGAACGCCTGATCACCTTTGTGGCGGACCGGCCGGGACATGACCGGCGTTATGCGATGGGCACCACCAAGATAAATCGCGAGTTGGGGTGGGCCCCGCAGGAGAGTTTCGACAGTGGGCTGCGCAAGACGGTCGCGTGGTACCTCGATAACCGCTGGTGGTGGGAGCCGATCTGGACGCGCCGTTATAGCGGCGAGCGGTTGGGCATGGCCAAGGGCCGCCGGGTTTAGCGAGACGACACCGTCGGACGGGTTGCGTCGCCGCGATGAATGAGGGAATAAAGCGCTGTCGATGCTGGGGGAGACTAAACTGGTGCGCGCGCTCGCCTTAGCCTGCCTCGCCTCGCTCAGCGGTTGTATCATCGGCAACGAACCGCTGCGCATTGAGAGCTTCACCGTGGAACCCGCCGGGAATTTTATCTACAGCGCTCAGACCAACACGGTCATGACGCCTAATGACGACGGCGAGGCTGAGCAGATCCGGCGCGACTGGCTCGCCCAGGACCTTGCCGCCAACGGCTTGTGCCCTGCCGGCTATTTCATCGAAACCCGCCGGCTCGTAAACCCGCCTGAAATGCCGTTCAGTAACGCCCACGACGTTGTATATACTGGACACTGCCTTTAGCAGGCGGGGCCGCCGCCGGAACCATCGCGGTCAGCCTCGATCGGCGGCGCGCCAGCGTCGCAGGAGCGGTCCTGCCCTCCCATAGATCGGATCGCAAGCCGGCAAGGCTACGTCGCGGATATTGTGCAGCGCCCGCTCGCGGTCTTGCGCACTTGGACTGCGCATGTCCGGGCTCTTCCCGCCGGGATAGGCGCCGACCACCATCAGGTCGGGGCTTGCCCCTTCGTTCTTGTGAGCAACCCCGGCCGGGATCACGACGACATCGCCGGCGCGTAGCTCCACAGTCGCACCACTTTCGCCGCCGAGCCGCACCCGTACGGCCCCGGCAGTGATGCCAAGTACCTCGTGCGCGGTGCTGTGGTAATGGTGATGGGCGTAGATGCCATTACGCCAGGCGCCGCTCCAACCATTATCGGCAAACAGCGCCTCGCATTCGGCAGCGGCGCGGGGCCCAGTCGCCAGCACGCCCCGGTAAACAATCAGCGGGAGTAACTGATTATTTGGTACTCGGCCGTCATCTGGGAAAACATGCTCTTCGATCGTCACAGCGTCCGGTACGTTCGTCACGTGATTGCTCCTCCTCCGGCGCAATCGGCAGCGATGGGCTCCAATCTATCCAGGGGGAGGGGGTGGACGCCACCGGGTTTTTATCGTCACTCCGAGGGGGTTGCTTTTCTCTCCTTCGATCTCTTCCGGACCGACTCGCCGGAGTTGAGCGGGCTCCATTGCCCAATTTGTTGCAGAAGGGCATTTAAAGACTTGAGGCCGCTTCGTCTCGTTAACCACGATGGGATCCGCGATCGGCTTGTCAGGCCGATTTTGCTCGCGTATTGATCGCGCCGTCACCGTCCGCGACCAGCGATATTCGGAGGCGGGCGGACGATCTACTTTTCAGGCGAAAGGATCGATGGAGTATTCGATTAAGACCGTATGCGTCCTTGGTCTCGGCTATATCGGCTTGCCGACCGCGGCTACTTTGGCAAGCCGGGGCATCGACGTGACCGGCGTCGACATTAATCCGCGGGTCGTGGAAGCCGTCAATGCGGGACAGACTTATTTCTCCGAACCCGATCTCGACATGCTGCTACGCGCCGCGACCACATTGCGCAAGCTGCGCGCTACTTCGCAGCCCGAGCCCGCCGATGCGTTCGTTATCGCCGTCCCAACACCCTTCCACGAGGACCGATCACCCAATCTCGACTATATCGATCTCGCCGCCGATGCGGTCGCGCCCGTGCTCGTGTCCGGCAATGTTGTCATCCTCGAATCGACCTCCCCGGTCGGCACGACTGCGCGACTGGCGGATCGGCTTGCGCGACTCCGCCCCGATCTGCGTTTTCCGCCGACGCGGCATTCTGAGCCGCTCGATGTGCACGTGGCTCATTGCCCCGAGCGGGTGCTTCCCGGGCGGATGGTTCGCGAGCTGATCGAGAACGACCGCATAATCGGCGGTATGACCGAAGCTTGCGCCGAGCATGCCGAAGCCGTCTATCGCATCTTCCTGCAAGGCCAAACCTTACACACCGACGCGGCGACAGCAGAACTTGTGAAATTGGTTGAGAACGCGTCGCGCGATGTCAATATCGCTTTCGCCAACGAGCTGTCGATGATCTGCGATCAGCTCGGCCTCAATGTCTGGAATGTCATTGAGCTCGCCAATCGCCACCCCCGGGTTTCAATCCTGCAGCCGGGGCCGGGAGTCGGCGGGCACTGCATTGCGGTGGATCCCTGGTTCATCATCTCGTCGGCGCCGGAAAGGACGCGCCTGATCCGCGCGGCTCGTGAGATCAATGACGCCAAACCGAAATTTGTCGTTTCGCAGATCCGCGAACGGGCGGAACGGTTCAAGCGCCCGGTCGTGGCGTGTTTGGGGCTGACCTACAAGCCGGACGTCGATGATACGCGGGAGAGCCCGGCGATCGCGATTGCATTGCAGCTCGCCCATAGTGGCCAGGAACGGATTCTGGTCGCCGACCCGAATTTGACCCGATTGCCCGACGAACTTGCTCCGCTCCCCAACGTCTCGTTTTGCGAGACCATGGAGGCCGTGCGCCAAGCGGATATCGTTGCCGTCCTTGTAGCTCATTCGCCGTTTCGCAAGATTCCGCGCGAGGAACTTTTGCGGCGCGTCGTCATTGATGCGACCGGGCTTACGCACAGACATACCTGATCGGGTTGGTGCTGCTTTGCGACCGTCTTTTGTGCGCCAGAGGTAACCGCTTTGCCAGCATGAAGGTTCTCTTTATCTTCGGAACACGACCGGAGGCAATCAAGCTTGCCCCCCTGGTACTGGAGTTGTTGCGCCGGCCCGGCTTCGACTGCAAGGTCTGCGTCACGGGCCAGCACCGCGAAATGCTGGCCCAGGTCCTGGATCTCTTCGATCTGCGGCCACATTGGGACCTGAACTTGATGCGACCAAAACAGGATCTGGCCTATCTGACCGGCGCCGCGCTGTCGGGTATCAGCGAGGTGCTCGGCGCGTTTCGGCCGGATCGAGTCATTGTTCAGGGCGACACCACAACAACCTTTGCCGGTGCGCTTGCGGCCTTCTACCATCGCGTCCCGGTGGCCCATATCGAAGCCGGGCTGCGGACCAACGATATCTATTCTCCGTGGCCAGAGGAGGTGAACCGCCGGCTTGTCACGCGCATTGCCGATCTGCACTTTGCCCCGACGGACCGTGCGCGTGAAAATTTGCTGCGGGAGGGCGTCGAGGGCGAGCGAGTGGTCGTCACCGGAAACACTGGGATCGACGCGCTGTTATGGGTCTCCGATTTGCTGGAGAGCCGGTCGGACCTGCGTCGCCGTTGCGAACAGCTGCTCCCGGTGCATTTTGGAGGCAGGAGCTTGATCCTGATGACCGGTCATCGCCGTGAGAGCTTTGACGGGGGGATCTTGCGGATTTGTCAAACAATGGCGCGTATCGCGGCACGGCCGGATGTGGCGATCGTTTTTCCGGTCCACAGAAACCCCAATGTGCGCGAGGCAATAGAGCCTTTGCGCGGCCACGCAAATGTACTGCTCGTCGAACCGGTCGATTACCCCGAACTCGTCTTTCTGCTGAAGCGCTGCCATTTCGTAGTCACGGATTCCGGTGGCATACAAGAGGAGGCTCCGTCCTTTGGGAAGCCGGTCCTGGTCACGCGTGACACGACCGAACGGCCCGAAGCCATGGAACTCGGCCTCGCCAGGCTAGTGGGTACCGACGCGCAGCGGCTCTATTTCGAAATGTCGATGCTGCTCGATGATCCCGATGCGTATTCGCGGATGAGCCATGTCGCCAATCCTTACGGTGATGGGCGCGCAAGCTGCCGGATTGCAGAGCGCCTGACCGGTGCGGCTGATTGCTGTGGAGTTCCCGATTAGCTGCCCTTAGTTGTCGTTGGTGGCCGCTTTGGAAGCGAAAGCCGGCCCTTTTAAAGCGCTCGTCTTAAGATTCGTCGGATTAGGGCGCCTACCAACACCGGGTAATCATTCAATAATCATAAAGATTTAAAAAAGATAGAGAAAATCCTCAGCGATTTGTGTTGTCTTGCCGGATATCTCGCGTACACTCGGCAGGCGTTATCTTCACGGTGTGCTTGCAACAACACATGATCGATAGCAACGCTATCTACCAAGACTACACCCAATGCGGCAAAGAACAAGCCGTGCGAGATCGGCTTCCCCCAGGCTCTGCTCTGCTCGCCGTGGTGGGACTGTCGTTGCTGAGTTGGGCAGTTATCTTAATTCCGTTTGCGGCAATTCTCGACTAACGAAGTAGCGGGTTGCCAGGAGCCGAATAATTCGGCCTATTCGGCCGAGTAACCCCAAGCGCGGATTTGCGCGACTCCGGCCTGAAATCCTTTCGGCGTCAGACTGAAATTATATTCTCCCTTAGCTGTATAGACGTCGATCAGGATAAGCGATCCGATGCTGAGCTGTCTTAGGACGGCGAGCGCCCCTGCGCCAGGGAAAATACAATACCGCGATTGTTTGCACTCAATGGGAGGATTCTTGTCAACCCGGAGCACCGCCCTTTTCGGAAACGGCTGGCCGACGATGCCGATACTCCCGGTTTGCAGCATGACAACCAAGGCAAAAGAGCCTTTCGAATCTCCTCCCGTTTGCCAAAACGGGACCGTAATGGAACAATCGGGAGCCCCGACGCTTGGGTGTACATCGCACTCGGTAATCCATTCATCTGCTTGGAACTTCTGCCCACCGGCGGCCCAGCAGATGCTGGGCGCACCGACGCAGAGCGCCAAAATAGAGAATACGGTGGCATGTACTGCCCTGCCGACTATCCCAATGCAGGCACATTGGTAACGAAGCTGCAGATCCCCAAAACCCCAATGCACCCGGTGAACGCGCGAGCGCGGTGTCGTCGTTACCTCTACCCCGCTGTCTGCGGTGAGGACTGCACGGTCATCGAATAAACATCGGAATACCATTTACAGCGAAGAAGCGCGATGGCTGACCAGAGGCAGGTTCGGGCGGTTCAATACTCCGGTAACACGCTTGGAATGCCAATATTTTTACCTTCTATTAACCATGATTCTACTTTCCAGCATGTGGAAACGCCGTTATGCGTGTATATTGAGCGGACATGAGCAGGAGCGAGTTCGTAGCGGTGTGTGTGGTGCACTACTGCCGGAACTCCATAGGGGGTGAGGTCGGCAGACCCGGAACGGTCAATTTGCGCTTTCGTCGGGGCCCACTGGACAAAATCCCTATTCGGTAACAGCACATTGTTTTCCCAGCTGCTTTGAGGACGTCGGATGTCTTTCTTTCTCGTGACCGGCGGTGCCGGGTTCATGGGCTCGCATTTGGTAGAGGCACTGCTGGAAGAGGGGCATTCCGTCCGAGTGCTCGATGATCTGTCCAGCGGCAGTCGTAAAAATCTCCCGCGGCAAGTCGAATTTTTGCTCGGGGATGTTGCAAATCCGACAGTAGTCGAGCGAGCTTTCGAGGATATCGATGCCTGCTTTCATCTCGCCGCTATCGCATCGGTCATCCGCTGTAATCGCGATTGGCTGCGCAGCCACCAGGTAAATCTCAGCGGCACAATGAACGTTTTCGATCAGGCACGTCGGTTACGACACCTGCGAGAGATACCGGTCGTCTATGCCTCGACCGCTGCCGTCTACGGCGATACCGCCTCGGTCCCGATCAACGAGCAGAGTCCGGCGACGCCACTTAGTGTCTATGGCGCGGACAAGCGCGCCTGCGAGCTTTACGGGCGCGTGGCCGGCGTGGTGCATGGGATTCCAACAATCGGTCTGCGCTTCTTCAACCTTTACGGTCCGCGGCAGAATGCGCAGTCCCCCTATTCAGGGGTGATCGCGATCTTTGCCGATAGGCTGTCGCGTGGCGAGGCGGTCGAGATCTTCGGCGACGGCCAGCAGGTGCGCGATTTTACTTATATCGGGGACGCTGTTGCGGCGCTGAGTCGGGCGCCTTCCACGGCAAGCACGAGCGCTCCGGTATTCAATATCTGCAGCGGAAAGGGGACGACTGTGCGGGCCCTCGCCGAGAGCATCGCCGCTTTGTACCAAACCGAGCTCGTGGTTCACTACGGGCCGGCGCGGTCCGGTGAGGTCCGTGTATCGATCGGGGACCCTCGTCAGGCTGCTGAGCGGCTTGGCTTCCGAACGCAGACGACACTGACCGAAGGTCTTTCGATTACGCTCGATACGCCTGACATCAAAATCGCGTGACTGGCTGTCGCCTGAACGGGCATCCAATGGGCAAGTAGTGGCGACC
>JBARIB010000287.1:0-6173 GCA_049799535.1 Allostellaceae bacterium
ACGACCGCGAGCCGCCTTTCGCGGGCCGCGCCAATCGCCCGCAGGATGTTCGGCGAGCGTCCGGAGGTCGAGATCGCGATCAGCACATCGCCGGCGCGCCCCAGGCCGAGAACCTGCCGCTCGAACACCCGCTCGTAGCCATAGTCGTTGGCAATCGCGGTCAACACCGAGCTGTCGGTCGTCAACGCCAGCGCCGCCGCCGGCGCGCGATCGTAATTGAGCCGCGACAGCATCTCGCCGGCAATGTGTTGCGCGTCGCCGGCGCTGCCGCCGTTGCCAACCAACAGCAGCTTGCCGCCGTCCCGCAGCGCCTTGGCGCACATCTCGGCGATGTCGGCGATCGCGCGGCCAAAGGCGGGATCGTCGATCGCGGCTTGGATCGTATCCCGCGAGCGGGCGAGGTAATCGATGATCGGGTTCATTGCACTCCCCGCCGGCAAACTGCGTCGAAGCGCGGCGGACTGTCAACTCGCACCCCCCGCTTCACCGCGCCATCGCTAGAAATGCCAAAATCGCACCCTATTCTCCGAGCCCAGCGGATTGATGGGGCACATGCATGGCAAAGCGCATCCTGATGGCAAATCTTTTGCAAAAACAGGAGGAGCAGGGCTGACTATTGCACGACCTCATCGGGGTAGACCCCCCATAGATCGCCACGCTGCAGCCAGCCGGTATTGCCGGCAGCCTCGATGCGGCACCAATTGCCGCGGCATTCGATGAGCCGCGCGACGACACCGGGTTCGGCACGGGCGACGGCGGGCGAGGACGGATCGGGCTGTCGTTGCAAGGTGCGGATCCCACCCTTGATGATGACGGCCCGCTTGCCGGTGAGCATCCGCTCATGCACCCAACCCTCGGTGCCCTGCCAGTCGCGAACCATTCGCCAGGTCTCGAATTCCTTGACGATCTCGACCGGCATATCTTTGCGGGTCAGCACCCATTCGATCGGGTAGTTCTCGCCGGGGCCGACGCGCAGATTCACCTGATCCGAGCGCAGGCTCACGAAACGCGGAAGCTTCTGCGCATCGCTTTCGGCCGCCGAGGCGAGTGAGGCCGCAGAAAGAAGAGTCGCCAGCACAGCGCTGAGCCACGCTACCGATCTGGACATCGCACCCCGCCTCTTGCTAATGCCGGGCGCTTTCCGCAGACATCGGCGCCATGCGCTCAAAACGCCCCTTCGTGATCGTCACCCGCAAACTCCCGGACCCGATCGAGACCCGGATGATGGAGCTTTTTGCGTGCCGGCTCAACCTTGACGACAAACCCTATGGCAAATCCGAGCTGCTGGCCGCCGTTGCGCAAGCCGACGTGCTGGTGCCGACCGTCACCGACCGAATCGATGCCGAGGTGCTGGCCGCCGCCGGCCCGGCGCTAAAATTGATCGCTTCGTTCGGCACCGGCGTCGACCATGTCGACCTCGCGGCGGCACAACAGCGCGGCATCGTCGTGACCAATACACCGGGGGTGCTGACCGAGGACACCGCCGATATGACGATGGCTCTGATCCTTGCCGTCTCGCGCCGTCTCGCTGAGGGCGAGAGACTGATCCGCAGCGGCCGCTGGACCGGCTGGGGTCCGACCTCGATGCTCGGCCACCGCATTTGGGGCAAGCGGCTGGGCATTGTCGGCATGGGCCGGATCGGTATGGCGCTGGCGCGGCGGGCCAAGGGATTTGGCCTCTCGGTGCATTACCACAATCGCCGCCCGGTGCCGGAGGACATCGAAAATGCGCTCGAGGCAACCTACTGGGAGAGCCTCGATCAGATGCTCGCCCATATGGACGTCGTCTCTGTCAACTGCCCGCACACGCCGGCAACCTATCACCTCCTTTCCGCGCGCCGCCTGCGGCTGCTGCAGCCGCAGGCGATCCTCGTGAACACGGCGCGCGGCGAAATTGTTGACGAAGCGGAGCTCGTGCGATTGCTCGAAGCCCGAGCCATCGCTGGGGCCGGCCTCGATGTGTTCGAGCACGAGCCGGCGATCGATCCGCAATTGCGAGCACTGGATAATGTGGTGCTGTTGCCTCACATGGGCTCCGCGACGATAGAAGGCCGGATCGCAATGGGCGAGAGGGTGATCATCAACATCAAGACCTTCGCTGACGGCCACCGCCCGCCCGACCGGGTCATCGGATCGATGCTGTGAGCTTTGGACGGTCCTGATGAGCGCACGGTCGAACGGAACAAGACGCCGCGGGATCGGGGACCTCACCAAGGGCGGCGCGCCGCTTTCCGGACCCGGAGCATTATTTCGGGATGAAATGACGCGCGACCCGCTGTGTCGCTAGACTGGGGATCCACTAGGCCAGCGGTCGTTTACTGGCCAGCTGGCGCAATTCCGGCATAGCTTGCTGCAGCGCGCGTGTGAAGCGATGGACAATTTCGTCGACTTCGTTCCGAGTGATGCACAGCGGCGGTGAGAACGAGTTGATTTCGCCATAAGGCAACGCCCGTACTAGCAAACCCTCTGCGAGAGCCTTGCGCGCGACGACGCGGTGGGGCTGGGTTTGCGGATCGAAGAAACGCCGGTTCTTTTTGTCGGCGACGAATTCGACCGCGACCATCAGACCGGCGCCGCGCACGTCGCCGACAAACGGATTGTCTGCGAGCCCCTCGCGCAGCCGGTCGCGCAGATAGGCGCCCATGGCGGCCGAATTCTCGACAAGGCCCTCACGCTCCATGATGTCGAGATTGGCCATCGCGACAGCCCCGCCGACCGGGTGCCCCGAATAGGTAAAACCATGCATCAGCGGACCAAACTCGGGCGAGGCGTCGCGCAATACCGCCCAGATGTCCTCGGAGATGACCGATGCCGAGAGTGGGAAATACGCGCTGGTGATCCCCTTGGCGAGGGTAACGATATCGGGCTTGAGATCGAACAGACCGGCCGCAAACCACGCGCCGGTGCGGCCAAAGCCGGTAATCACCTCGTCCGCGATGAATAGAATGTCGTTGTCGGCGAGGAGTTGCTGGACTTGCTCGAAATACCCTCGAGGCGGCAGAAAAACACCGCCGGCGCCCATTATCGGTTCGGCAATGAAGGCGGCGATTGTCTCTGCGCCCTCGCGGGCGATCAGCGCCTCGAGATCGGTGACCATTCGGCTGGTGAAGGCGTCCTCGTCTTCGCCGGCTTCGGCAAAACGGTAGAAATGCGGGCAGGACGTATGGAGGACCCCCTCGATCGGCAGGTCGAACGCCTTGTGGAAATCGGGTATCCCAGTCAGGCTCCCCGCTGCATAAGTCAGCCCGTGATAGGCGCCGAGCCGTGATATGACTTTCTTCTTCTGCGGCCGCCCGCGCAGATTATTATAGTAGCGTACCAGCTTGAAATTCGTGTCGTTGGCGTCGGAACCCGAGGTGCCGAAGAACATCTTCGAGAGGTGACCGGCTCCCGCTTTCTCGCGGAACAGCGTTAGTACGCGGTCGGCGAGCCGGATGATCGGCTCGTTCGAGTGGGACGAGAAAGTATGATAATAGCCGAGGTCGCGCATTGCCTTCGCCGCGGCTTCGCCGAGCTCGGCGCGGCCATACCCTACATTCACGCACCATAGCCCCGCGCCGCAGTCGATCAGTTCCCGGCCCTGCCGATCCTTGATCCTGACTCCCGAGCCCCCTTCAATAATCGTCGGCCCGTTCTTCAAGTGATCGGCAATTGAGGTCGCCGGATGAATGAGGCTCTGCCGGTCCATCTCCTCGAGCGAGTAATTCTCTACTGGCATTATGCTCTCCGTTCGTGTGCGACCGGCGGGGCGGCGTAGATGGGCGATTTTCCTTGCTGGCGCGCGGCGACGGCGTCAGACCTTAGCCCCGAAGCGCGTGGGCCGCCATCGACCGGTCACCAAAATTTGACGTGCGCCAAGCTCGCAACCGCGTCATCTTCAGGTTGTGATTTAATAATTGAATTACAAACAGGAGACAGCTCTCATGCGCTCGAATACGCTTCTAATCCTCCTATTTGTCTGGCTATTGGCATTGCCGGCGGCGGCGCAGAACCCGCCGGGCAGCGCGCCGATGCGCGTTCGCGGCACTGTGGATAAGCTCGATGGCCAGACTTTGGCGATCAAATCGCGCGATGGCCAGCCGCTGTCGATCGAGCTCGCCCCGAGCTTCACCGTGCTCGGCGTCGTCGCCAAGAGCGTGGCCGACATCAAACCTGGAGATTATGTGGCTTCTACCTCGGTCAAAGATGCTGATGGCAGGCTCAGAGCGATCGAGGTGCACATCTTTCCCGAGAACATGCGTGGCGTCGCCGAAGGGCAATTTGCTTGGGATCTTGTTCCCGGTAGCGTCATGACCAATGCGACCGTGGCGCAGGTCACCACCGCACCGCAAGGCCGAGTCATCAAAGTCACCTATAAGGGCGGCGGCGAGGCCGAGGTGACCATCCCGCCCGGCATTCCGATCGTCGGCTATGTTCCGGCCGATCCCGGATTGCTCAAGCCCGGCGCAACGATCTTCATCGTCGCCCAGAAAAGGCCCGATGGCACTCTGACGGCCGCCCGAGTGACTGCGGAAAAGGACGGCGTCAAGCCGCCGATGTAGCCCTACTCGACACCGTTCAGCGCGAAATCGAAAATATCGAAGTTGCGCAGGCGGCGGGACTCGGCAAGGCGCCGGTATTCGGGGGTCAGCGGGCGCGATAGTATAAACGGCACGAGCTGCTCACCGAGACCGCCATGCGAACGCAGACGATGGCCGGCGAGATCGGTAAGGTCATGCTCGGCGCGAGACGCGCCGATCGCGGTGTTCTTGTCGCCGAGCACGACGAAGTCAGCCTCACGGTCGAGCGGCAGTTCGAAACGCTGCGCCGCAGTCGCGCCGTCGAGAACGAGAGCCACTCCGGGGAAGGCCGCGCTCAGCTGCATTAGATCCGGGATATCTGCGCCGTTTCGGGCATAGACACGGACAAAGGAGCCAAGCGCGCCGTGGTGCCGCACGAAGGGGTCGGTGATCGGGCAGATGACCTGCACCGCCCCGGCGCCAAAATGCCGGATGAGCTCGTCCTCAAGGAAGATCACATTGGGCTCGCCATTGGGCAATGCCTTGTCATTCATGCCGTGATCGGCGACGAGACCGACGACCGCGCCCAATTCGACAAACCGCAGCACCCGAGCGTCGATCGCCCGATGGAAGCCGTCCGCCTCCGGCGTGCCCGGCGCATGCGCGTGCTGGACAAAGTCCGACAGCGACAAATACAGCAGCCTAGCCATGCCGCGCTCAAGCAGCCTGATCCCGGCATCGAGCACGAACAGCGACAGATCGGCCGAGTACATGTCTGGCTTGGGCCGCCCGACCAGCGCCTCGAATTCGCCGTCGGCGCATTCGGACGAGAAGCAGATGCCGTCGAGGCCGCGGCCGAGAAGCCTGCGCAATTTATCTTTTGCCGTCACCGCCGCGGTTGACACGCCAGCTTGCGCCATTAGGGCGAGGATCGTCTCGCTGCGCATCAAGCGGTCATCGGTCATCATGATCTCGCGCCCGCTTTCGCGGTCGAGATAGTAGTTGCCGGAGATCCCGTGCACGGAAGGCGGGGCGCCGGTCACGATCGACACATTGTTGGGATTGGTGAAGGTCGGCACAACCGCCTCGGCGGTCCCGACATAACCCTGATCGCGAAACCAGCCGATCGCCGGAAAGATACCGTCCGGAATACCCCGCTCGATATACTCCGGGTCACACCCGTCGACGCAAATGACCACGGTCGGCCGTTCCGGCTGGCGGTATCGGCGTCCGTTCAGCTCGATCAGTTCGGGCATCACTGCTCCTCGCGTCTGGCCGCGGGCATTATCGACGTGAAGGCGCTGCCGCGCTAGCTTGCGTAGGCCAAACTGCTATCGTTGCCGCCTCGCAAAAGAAGGAGACCATCGCATGAGCTCGAACGGGAAAGTCGCCCTCGTCACGGGTGGGGGGAGCGGGATCGGCAAGGCGGCGGCAATCGCGCTCGCCAAAGAAGGGTTCGCTGCAGTTATTGCCGGCCGGCGGCCGGAGCGGCTCGAAGAAGTCGCGCGCGAGATCGAAGGCTTTGGCGGTCAAGTGTTGTCGGTTCAAACCGATGTCACCGACCCTGCTGCCGTCAAGAATCTCTTCGCCAAGACCAAGGACCGCTTTGGCCGCCTCGATGTATTGTTTAACAATGCGGGGTTCGGCGCCGCGGCGCCGATCGAGGTATTGCCC
>JBARIB010000288.1:0-2818 GCA_049799535.1 Allostellaceae bacterium
AAGCTGCGCGACATCGTCGGCCTCGGAGCCTGTCCTCGGGCCGGCCATCGGCCGGACCCGTGGGTCGATCCGCCGGCGCACGCGGTCGCCTTGTCGGTTGACGAGAAGTCGCAGATCCAGGCGCTCGACCGCACGCAGCCGGGGCTGCCGTTGAAACCGGGACGCTGCGGGACGATGACCCACGATTACAAGCGGCATGGCACGACCACGCTGTTCGCCGCGCTCAACGTCCTGGAGGGCAAGGTCATCGGCCGTTGCATGCAGCGCCACAGGCACCAGGAATTCATCCGGTTTCTGAACGCGATCGAGGCCGAGACGCCCGCCGGCAAGATCGTCCATATGTGCGCGAC
This sequence comes from Allostellaceae bacterium, assembly GCA_049799535.1. Classification (GTDB taxonomy): domain Bacteria; phylum Pseudomonadota; class Alphaproteobacteria; order ATCC43930; family CGMCC-115725; genus AP-15. The sequence goes on from JBARIB010000288.1 coordinate 351, forward strand.
AATTACGCCGCCCACAAGCACCCCAAGGTGCGGGCGTGGCTGGCGCGGCATCCCCGCTTCGTCTTTCACTTCACCCCGACCTCGGCTTCCTGGCTCAATGCGGTTGAGGGCCTATTCGCCAAGCTCACGCGGCGGCGCCTGAAGCGCGGTGCGTTCTGTTCGGTCTGCGATCTCCAGGCGGCCATCAACCGCTTCCTCAAAGACACTAACGACGACCCCCAACCCTTCGTCTGGACCGCCGACCCGGATAACATGATCGCGGCAGTCAGACGCGGGTACCAAGCGTTAGATTCGATCCACTAGCAGTTGTCCGATCACCGAGTACCCACTCGAGCACCGGCGCTACGACCAATCCGAGTACGAGCCGTTCTGGGCCGCCGCCGCGTCGCTCGGCCTGCCACTGAGCCTGCACACCGCGACGCGACGGCAGGGCACGATCCGCGGGGCCGGCGACAAGACATTGCGCGACGCCAGCAGCCGCGCGACAAAGGCGTTCTATCCGGCGCAGTCGATGTGCGATCTGATCTTCTCCGGTGTCTTCGAGCGCCATCCCCGCCTCACATTGGCCGTCGTCGAGTTCGAGCTGGCCTGGGCGCCCCACCTGCTCTCGACGATGGACTACACCTACCGCGAGCGCCACGGCGAGGCGATTTAGCGGTTCAAGAGCCTGCCCTCGCGAAGACGGGGGACGGCATATTCCCGAGCGACTTCTTCCGCCGCAACATCGTCTTAAGCTTCCAGAAGGAAGCCATCGGCATTCGCCTGCGCGACGTCATCGGGCCCCAACTACATGATGTGGGACAACCTGATGTGGGGCTCGGACTATCCGCACAGCGAGTCGACGTCTCCGCAATCGCGCAAGATCCTGGCGGAGATCCTGGCGTGCCGGACGACGAACAGGCCAAGCCTGCCCCGGACCCCGATCCGGGGATCGCCGGCGGCAACACCGCCCGCGAGTAGAATTTTGACATGGCGAGGCTGACCGCCCCTGCTTGAAGAGCGGCGACGCCAGGCTGGCTCTATCGCTTAAAACATGGCAAATCCGGCGACGGGCAGGCTGGTTATTGGCGGACGCTCCCCATATCCGGTTCGAGTGGGATGATGCGAAAAACGAGCGTTGGGTGCGAGAACGCGGGTTCGGTTTTGCCGATATCCTGCCGGCGTTCCTCGATCCGAACAGACGGGTGGAGCGTGACCAGCGGCGGGACTATGGCGAGGAACGTTTCGGGCTCTACGGCCGCGTCGCCGGACGCCTCTTCGTGATCGCCGACACGCGGCGTGGCACGGTGACGAGGATCATCTCCGCCCGCAAGGCAAATGCCAGGGAGAGGGACCGCTATGGCGCGGACTGAAGCACGCCTCGATGCGACGGGAGCCGTCAGCCGGCGGCGTTCCGCCGGTCCTTGGGAGCCGGTCGAGCCGCGAACCGATTGGGCGCGGGTCGATGCCGCCACCGAGGTTGAGATCGAACGCCAGGCCGCCTCCGATGACGCCGAGGCGGCCAAAGATGCAGCGGCTTGGGTGCGGCGCGTTCGCAGAAAAGCCGGACTGTCACAAGCCGAGTTCGCGCGCCGGATCGGCATATCTGTCACGACGGTGCGCGGTTGGGAGCGGGGCAAGCTCTTGCCGCAGGGTGCGGCCCGCGCCCTGCTGCGGGTGATCGACCGGGTGCCCGAAGCCTTGCTCGCGCTGAGCACGAGTTAAGCCCGCGCGCTTGCCTCGCTCCACAGGTTGCGGCGAGACGGCGCCGGCAAAGCGCCTCAGTTCAGCCGAGCGACCAGCGGCGCCAGGAACTCGCGCAATACCGGCGACCATTTGGTGTGCTCGGGGCCGCTGGAGGAATGGCCGAGATCGCTGTCGAGCTCGAAATAGCGCGCCTCGACCCCAGCCGCGGTCAAGGCCTTGATCACATCGGGCGCGATCTTTGGCGGGAACAGCGCGTCGGTACGGCACAGGATGTAGAGCACCCTGGCCTTGATCCTGGCGAAATCCGGCCTGGTGTCGAAGCCGATGAGGGCGCGACGCAGGATGATCAGCGAGTTGGCGTCCCATTTGGCGGCCCAGTTTGCGGCCTGCTCGCGGATCGCCGCCTCGCGCGCCGCCGGGTCGGGGAAACGCGGCGCGAGCGCGGTCTCGATGCCGTAGCGCTTCAAGGTCTCGGCCCGGATCTCGGTCAACACCGTCTTGCACGCCGCCTTACCGTAATAGCGGCCGCCATGCCATTCGGGATCGCCGGCGAGCCGCGCCTGCAACTCGGCCAATTGCTTGTCGGTATTGACCGAGGCCCAGGGCGCGGTGTTGACCGGCACGATCGCGTCCATGAAATCGGGGTAGGCGACCGCCCATTGAAACGCCTGGTAGCCGCCATAGGAGGGACCGGCGACCGCGACCAGATGGCGGACGCCGAGATGGTCGAGCAAGGCTTTCTGCGCGGCGACGATGTCGCGGATCGTGATGTTCGGAAAATC
>JBARIB010000289.1:0-1628 GCA_049799535.1 Allostellaceae bacterium
AAAGTGCTGTACGCAAGCGTTGCCAGCGGCGACGTTGAGATCGGATTCAATCAAATCAGCGAAGTCTTGGCTCAACCAACCGTCGAATTCGCTGGCCCGCTGCCGTCAGCGATTCAGAATTACACCCAGTTCGCCCCTGGCATCGTCTCCAGCAGCAGTCAGATTGACGCCGCAAGAGCGCTGGTCACGTTCCTTTCATCGCCTGCGGCCCAGACCGTTCTAAAAGCACAGGGGTTCGAATAGAGCGCAGGGGCAAGGGCCGACGAAAGGTCCGATCGTCAGCCCTGCATCAGATAGCCGACATTGGCGTCTCAAGAATTATGCAAAGAAATTAGGCCGCTGATAACAAAAGGCTTTTCCTTTGCATAAGTTACCGCCATAAATCAGGCATGAAATACGGCTATGCAAGAGTATCGCCGGGCGGAAAGAGCGAGAGCGTTGAGGCCCAAACCCGGCAACTGACCACGGCCGGATGCAGGAAGGTTTTCCGCGACGTGCATGTCAGCGGAGCCAAGACCGACCGCGCGCAGCTTCGCCGGTTGCTCGACCAGCTTGAGGCCGATGACGTGCTGATGGTGACGCGGCTCGACCGGCTGGCGCGATCCACTCGCGACCTGCTGAACGTTCTCGCCACCATCACCGGCAAGAAAGCCGGTTTCCGCTCGCTCGGAGACACATGGGCCGACACCACCACATCACACGGGCGGCTCATGCTAACCGTGCTGGGCGGGCTTGCGGAGTTCGAGCGCGACCTAATCCGGGCGCGTACAGGCGAAGGCCGCGAGCGGGCGAAAGCACGTGGCGTGAAAATGGGCCGACCGCACAAGCTCACCGATCATCAGAGGCGTGAGGCGATCAAGCGGCGCGAACGGGGCGATGAATCCCTTACCGAAATCGGGCGCAGCTACAACGTGAGTGCGGCGACGATTTCGAGGCTGACAAAAACCCTCGTTTTTGAGAACGAATCCGGCGGGATGGGCCACGCCCTACGCTTGCTACGAACTCGCCTGCAGCTATAGCGTGGGCACATATCCACCATTCACCGCGCGACGCGAGCCAACGGGTAAATGGTGCATTCGCGGGAAGAAGGGACAAGGACATGCGTTCTGTTGCCATAACGTTTGTCGGCTTTATCGTGGGCCTCGCAGCGATTGCCACGATCGCGGGGTGCGCACTGCCCACAGCTCAGGCCTACGCCTGCCCGCCGGGAGTGCCCTGGGTGCCTGATGACTACGCGAACGGCAAGTATGTCCCCGGCCACTGCCTGGGCGAGCCGGCGAAATAAAGTTTACATAACACCCGTGCTGCGGCTTTGCCGTGTAGATCACCGATAGAAACGTCACTCGCCTCACCGATCGCAGCAACAACAAAATTGCCATAATCACACGCTACGTCGTCTCTGGAGGCATCCGGTAGCGGGCAAAAGGAACCGATCGAGGTGGAGCGATGGCCGATATTTCGCTGCAGAAAACAGCAACGCCAGCGAAAAGGAGTCGAGGTCGACCGTTTGCGAAAGGGCAGTCCGGAAATCCCGCCGGCCGGCCTCGCGGCTCGAGCAACCGGTCTACTCGGGCGGCCCAGCTGTTGCTCGATGGCGAAACGACGGCGCTGACCAGGAAGGCGGTCGA
>JBARIB010000290.1:0-16362 GCA_049799535.1 Allostellaceae bacterium
GATGGAGCCGGTCGGCGCGGTCCATCGCTTCGCAGGCCTGCGCCCACATCAACGCTTCAAACTCTCTTTTCGGCATTATCGGCTCCGAGCGGCGCGGCCCGCCCGGCGATGGGCCGCCTGCTCCTCATATAGTACGTGAACCCGCAGGGGGAGAGTCGATCAGTTGTCGGCCCGCCTCCTCGTCCCCTTCGACAATCTTATCCAAACCCTCCTCGGCGATATCGTGAACGCGCTCTCGCTTGTTCTCCATCGGACCCTTCCGCAATTGCTGGCTACCTCTCCGCTGAACATGATTACGCGAGACCGGTTCCACGCGTGGCCTTAGCGGCGGCGCTGGCCGTCGCGAGGGAAACTCGTTATGAGCCTATTAGGCGCGAAAAACAGAGGGTGAAGGGTGGCTCTGATCAGCGAAGAAGCCGTGGCTTTTGTCGAGGGCGTCGCCGCCGAAGCGCAGCGCCTTGAGACACGTTGCGGCGAAGGCCGAATGGTCTGGCGCATATGGGGCATTGGCCCCCCGCTGGTGCTGCTGCACGGCGGTTACGGCTCGTGGACGCATTGGATCCGAAACGTGATTCCGCTGTCACAGGTATTCACCGTGGCGGCGCCCGACCTGCCGGGGCTCGGCGAGTCCGCTACGCCGCCCGAGCCGCATACGGCCGAGGGCTTGACGAAGATCATCGTGGAGGGGCTCGAGATCCTGTTCCCGAACGACGACGGGCTGCGGATCGCGGGGTTTTCCTTCGGCGGAGTGCTCGGCGGCCATGTCGCCGTTCAGCTTGGCGAGCGCTTGCGGAGCTTTACGGTCGTCGGTTCGAACGGGCTCGGGCTGGTGCGCCAACCGACGGCGCTGCGGCGGCTGCCAGAGGGAGCGTCAGATGCGGAGGCGCTCGCTGTAGCTCGGCACAACCTCGGCGCATTGATGATTGCCGATCCCGCCAAAATCGACGAGTTGGCGGTCTTTATCCAAGCCCAGAACGCGCCACGGGGCCGCGTCAAGAGCCGCAGGTTTTCGCGGGCTGACACGCTCGCGCGGGCGCTGCCGCTGATTAAGGCGCGCCTCGACGGGATCTGGGGCGAGCGCGACGCCACCGCCTACCCGCATGTCGAAGAGAGGTGCCGCACCTTGCGCGCTGTTCAGCCCGGGGCCCGTTTCGAGGTGATCCCAGGGGCCGGGCATTGGGTGCAATACGAAGCGGCGGACCAATTCAATCAGCTGCTCGCCGGTATCCTCGGGAACCCAAAAATTAGGACTTGGGAGCAGTCGTAAACGACCACGAAACCTGGCGATGGATGCCACGCTGCAGCCAAATCACCGAGACGCGCCGGCGAGGCCGACGGGGTGGCCCTCGCGGCGATCGCGTACATTACCCATCTCAAGCATACGACTGGCTCGGTCATCAGCGTAGATGCCAGCCGGCACCTCTAGCGCAGGCACTTGCCGGAGTGTGAGTTTCCGGACCCGAGGAAAGCGCCATGGGCAGCAGCATCAGGCGGCAACGCGAGATCATCGACCGCAGAGCTTTGGCCGATCAATTATCACTCGCTGCTGGCTCACTGCGAACTCCCGCGCTCGATCGCAGTGCTTTTCTCGCGCCGCTAAAATCGGCGCTGATAACCGGCCGAGACGAGATTCGGCGCCGGTTCGAGGCAACAGGCGATGGCGCCGCCGCAGTCCGCGAACAGTGCTTTTTGGCGGACCAATTGATCCGCGCATTGTTCGACCTGGTCACGCAAGAAATTTACCCGCTGCCTAACCCTACCTCGGGCGAACGACTGGCGATTGTCGCGGTGGGGGGCTATGGCCGAGGCGAGCTCGCTCCTTATTCCGATATCGACCTTCTGTTCCTGGTGCCCTACAAGCGGACCCCGCATACCGAGCAGGTCGTCGAGTATCTATTATACGTATTGTGGGATCTTGGGCTAAAGATCGGCCAATCGACACGGTCCGTCGAGGAATGCCTGCGCCAGGCCAAATCTGATCTGACCATCCGCACCGCGCTGCTTGAAGCGCGTTACTTGTGGGGAGAGCAAACACTCTTCAATGAGCTCAAGAGACGCTTTGATTCTGACTTGGTCAGAGGTACGGCGGTGCAGTTCCTGCAGGCCAAGCTTGCCGAACGCGATGCGCGGCACAAAAGGGTCGGCGACAGCCGATACCAGCTCGAGCCCAATATCAAAGAGGGCAAGGGGGGTCTAAGGGATCTGCACACGCTGTTCTGGATAGCGAAATACATCTACCGGACCGACAACATTGAAAAGCTCGTCGATTTGGGTGTGCTGTCGGGGGAGGAGGCTGACCGCTTTGCGCGCGCCCAGAACTTTCTATGGACGGTCCGATGCCATCTCCATTACCTCGCGGGGCGCGCCGAGGAGAGGCTGACTTTCGACCTGCAGGCTGAGATCGGACGGCGTATGGGCTACACCGACCACGCCGGAAGCCGCGGGGTCGAGCGGTTTATGAAACATTACTTTCTGGCGGCCAAGGATGTCGGCGACTTGACCCGGATCTTCTGCGCCGTCCTGCAAGCCGAGCAGAAGGACAAACGCCGGCTGTCCTGGGTTCCATGGGGGAAGGGCCGCCGCGCTCTGGGCGGCTTTGTCGTCGATGGCGAATGGCTAAATATTACTTCAGACGATTTTTTTCAGAGGGATCCGGTGGCCCTGCTGCGGCTCTTTCATATCGCGCAGCAGAACGAACTCGACATTCACCCGCGTGCCCTCCGGGTGGCGAGTCATTCATTGAGGCTAATCAATCAGCAGCTGCGTGAAAATGAGGAGGCGAACCGCCTGTTCTTGGAGATCCTGACCTCGCGCAAGGACCCTGAGACAGCCTTGCGCCGGATGAACGAGGCCGGGGTATTCGGCCGGTTCATTCCTGATTTTGGTCGGGTCGTCGCCCAGATGCAGTACGACATGTATCACGTCTATACCGTCGACGAGCATACGCTGTTTGCCATCGGGATCCTTCACAAAATGGAAATTGGGCTCCTTGAGGAGGAGCTCCCGCTTGTGACGCAGCTGATGCCGACGATCGTTTCGCGCCGCGCCCTTTACCTCGCAGTACTATTGCACGACATCGCCAAAGGGCGCGGCGGCGACCATTCCGTAATCGGCGAGCAGATCGCCTTGAAGCTCGGCCCGCGGCTTGGGCTGTCCGAAGAGGAAACCGAGACCGTCGCGTGGCTGGTGCGCTGGCACCTGCTGATGAGCAGTATTGCTTTCAAGCTCGACATTGGCGAACCACAGACGATCCGTGATTTCGTCGAGCGCGTGCAGTCGCCGGAAAGGCTAAAGCTGCTGTTGGTGCTGACCGTCGCCGATATTCGGGCAGTTGGTCCGAAAGTTTGGAACGGCTGGAAGGCAACGCTGTTGCGAGAGCTCTATCATCGGGCGATCGAGGTGATATCCGGCGGCCTCAGTAGCGAGGGCCAGGCATCGCGTGTCGAGGCTGCTCAGACTGCAGTCCGGCAGCTGCTACCCGATTTCAGCGAATCCGACTTCACGAAGTTTATCAGCCGGGGCTATCCCTTTTATTGGTTGTCTTTTGATCCTCCAACGCACGCACGGCACGCTCGTCTAATGCGGGAAGCTGACATCACTGGCGCGCCGCTCACTGTCGAAAAGCGGGTCGATGCCTATCGCTCGGTAACTGAAATAACTCTTTACACAGCGGACCATGCCGGTCTGTTTTCGCGCATTGCCGGCGCGCTCGCAATTGCCGGCGCCAACATCGTCGATGCGAAGATCATGACGATGTCCAACGGGATGGCGCTCGACACGTTTTGGGTGCAGGACTCGACTGGCGGGGCTTTCGACCGGCCGGACAAGCTTGCCAAACTCGCCGTGGTTTTCGAGAACGTGCTGACCGGCGATTTAAAGCCGCACCGCGAGTTCGCTCGGCCGCCTGCGTTCCCCAGCCGAACGCAGGTTTTCACGGTTACGCCTCGCGTCCTCGTTGACAACAAGGCGAGCGCCTCGCACACGGTTATCGAGGTCAACGGGCGAGACCGGCCTGGGCTTCTGTTCGAGTTGACACGCGCGCTGACGGGCCTGAACCTGCAAATCTCGAGCGCCAAGATCTCGACCTATGGTGAGAAGGTCGTCGACGTTTTCTACGTCAAAAACCTCTTCGGTCATAAGGCCGAGCATCCGGCGAAGCTCGCAGAGATTCAAAGCACCCTTGAGGAGGTTCTCGCCAAGGGCAACAGTCCGCCGCTGGCGGTCACCGCCGCGGCCCAATAGCGGCCCTGTCAGTAAAGACGGCGACTCCCAAAGACCCTTCTACTCCCGGAGATCCTCGAAAAACTCCTTCACCTTTGCGAAGAACCCTTCGCTTTCCGGGTGGGTGCCGCCGTTCTCGCCGGCCTTATCGAATTCCCGCAGCAATTCTTGCTGTCGTTTGGTCAGATTGACTGGGATTTCGACGATCGCCTCGATGAACATGTCGCCGCGCGCCGCTGAGCGCAGCACGGTCATGCCCTTTGACCTGAGCCGGAACTGATGGCCCGATTGGGTGCCGGGTGGCACCGTCACCCGCGCAAGGCTGCCGTCGACCGTCGGCACCTCGATATTGCCGCCAAGCGCAGCCGTCGTGATCGTGATCGGCACCCGGCAAAAAATATTGGCGCCGTCGCGTTGAAAGATCCGATGCGGCGATATTGTTATGAAAATGTATAGATCACCGGGGGGCGCGCCGCGGACTCCGGCCTCCCCTTCGCCGGCGAGTCGGATCCGCGTGCCGTCCTCCACACCCGGCGGAATATTGACCGACAGCGTCTTTTCGCGACGGCTCCGGCCTTGCCCGCCGCAAGCCTTGCAGGGATGCTCGATAACCCGTCCGGCTCCTTGGCAGGCCACGCAGGTTTGCTCGATCGTAAAAAAGCCCTGTTGCCTTCGCACGCGGCCACGGCCGTGGCAGCTCGGACACGTGGTCGGTCTCGAGCCCGCCTCGGCGCCGCTGCCTTTGCATTGATCGCACGCTGCAAGGGTCTGCACGCGTACGGTCGTTTGCTTGCCGCGGAAGCTATCCTCGAGCGAGATTTCCAGGTTGTAGCGGAGATCACTGCCGCGAGTCGGACCGCCCTGGCCACGCCGGCCCCCGCCCATAAACTCGCCGAACATCTCGTCGAAGATATCCGCGAAACCTCCCGAGAATCCGAAATCGCCGGGACCCCGGCCCCCGCTCTGCTCGAAAGCAGCGTGACCGAAGCGGTCATATGCGGCACGTTTCTGATCGTCCCTCAGGACATCATAAGCCTCATTGATTTCCTTGAACTTCTGTTCAGCATTCTTATCACCCGGATTGCGATCCGGATGGTGTTTCATCGCGAGTGTGCGGAATGCCTTCTTCAGCTCGTCGGGCGTCGCCGATTTGGAGACGCCAAGGATCTCGTAAAAGTCCTGCTTAGCCATGCTCGGCGGGTGTTCGAGAGAGTGTTTGCCTTCCGCGGGTCACCCCGGCGAGAATCCCGCCGGGGCGGTCGCCCCCTTTTCTCATCTCCGCTCGCGCCGGTTACGCCGAGCCGCGCTTTTTCTGATCGTCGACTTCCTCGAAATCGGCATCGACCACTTTGTCGCTGCCGCCGCCTGAGTCTGCGTGAGATTGGCCGGCTTGCGGGCCCGCTTCTCCCCCCGCCGCGGACTGCGCCTGTTGGGCCTTGTAGAGCGCCTCGCCAAGTTTCATCGAGACCTGCGCCAGTGCCTCGGTCTTGGCCTTGATCTGCCCAGCGTCTTCGCTGCCGAGGGTGTCTTTCAAGGCTTGGATCGCCTGCTGCACCGCGTCGCGGTCAGCCTGCGGAACCTTGTCGCCACTCTCGTGCAGCGTCCGCTCGGTGGTGTGGATCAACGCATCGGCGTTGTTCTTCGCCTCGACCAGCTCGCGGCGCCGCTTGTCCTCGTCAGCATGAGCCTCGGCGTCCTTGACCATGCGGTCGATATCCGTCTCTGAGAGCCCACCCGAAGCCTGGATGCGGATCTGCTGCTCTTTCCCGGTCGCTTTATCCTTCGCCGAGACCTGCACGATGCCATTGGCGTCGATGTCGAATGTCACCTCGATCTGCGGCATACCGCGCGGCGCCGACGGGATACCGACAAGGTCGAACTGGCCGAGCAATTTGTTGTCTGCCGCCATCTCACGCTCGCCCTGGAAAACGCGGATCGTGACGGCGGTTTGATTGTCCTCGGCGGTCGAGAAGACCTGACTCTTCTTGGTCGGGATCGTGGTGTTGCGATCGATTAGGCGAGTGAACACGCCGCCCAAGGTCTCGATGCCGAGAGACAGCGGGGTGACATCGAGCAACAGGACGTCCTTGACCTCGCCCTTAAGCACCCCGGCCTGAATCGCCGCACCGACGGCCACAACCTCGTCCGGGTTGACGCTGCGATTCGGTTCCTTGCCGAAGAATTGCTTAACGGTCTCGATGACCTTGGGCATGCGGGTCATGCCGCCGACTAGGATCACCTCGTTGATCTCGGAGGCCTTGAGCCCGGCATCCTTAAGGGCGTTGCGGCAAGGCCCAATCGTGCGCTGGATTAGATCGTCCACCAATGCCTCGAGCTTCGCCCGTGTCAGCTTGATATTGAGGTGCTTCGGGCCGTGCTGGTCGGCTGTTATGAACGGCAGATTGACATCGGTCTGCATCGACGAGGACAGCTCGATTTTGGCCTTCTCCGCAGCCTCCTTCAGCCGTTGCAGAGCAAGCCGATCATTGCGCAGATCAATACCCTGTTCTTTACGGAATTCATCGGCGAGGTAGTCGATGATGTTCTTATCGAAGTCTTCACCCCCGAGGAACGTGTCGCCGTTGGTCGACTTCACCTCAAAAACGCCGTCGCCAATCTCGAGGATCGAGATGTCGAAAGTGCCGCCGCCGAGATCGTAGACCGCGATCGTGCCGGTGCCCTTCTTTTCCATGCCGTAGGCAAGTGCCGCAGCGGTCGGCTCGTTGATGATGCGCAGCACTTCAAGGCCCGCAATCCTGCCTGCGTCCTTGGTCGCCTGACGCTGACTATCGTTGAAATATGCGGGGACGGTGATGACGGCCTGCGTCACCGTCTCGCCGAGATAGGACTCGGCGGTTTCCTTCATCTTCTGAAGAATAAAGGCGCTGATCTGGGACGGCGCGTATTTCTTGCCGCGGCTCTCGACCCAGGCATCGCCATTCTCTCCGGGTATGATCTTGTACGGCACAAGATCCATGTCCTTCTTCACCATTGGATCCGTGAAGCGACGGCCGATCAGCCGCTTGATCGCAAAGAATGTATTTTCGGGGTTGGTTACCGCCTGGCGCTTCGCGGCCTGGCCTACCAGCCGCTCGCCCGATTCGGTAAACGCAACCATCGAGGGCGTCGTGCGCATGCCCTCGCTGTTCTCGATCACCTTGGTATTCTTGCCTTCCATCACGGCGACGCACGAGTTCGTGGTGCCGAGATCAATACCGATGACCTTGCTCATAGACACCTCATTGTTAAAGCAGGACCGGGCGGCCCGGGGAAGCACCGTCCCGATCCCCCGGGAAGTGGAAACTCAGCCATTCGTTGGCTGTGTTTGAAGTCTATATATGTGACGCGGCCAGTCGCTACAACGGGCCGGCGGGCTAGTTGACGCCCGATTGACCGCTCCCCCCGTCCTCTCTCCGCGACGCATCTCCGCGCACCTGTTGCCGACGTCAAGCGGAGCTGTTATCAGCCTCAACCGGGTCCGCCGGCCTTGAACCACCCTTGGCGACGCCGACCATTGCAGGCCGCAGCAGCCGATCATACAAGACATAGCCGGGCTGCAGCACCTCGACGACCGTGCCGCTGGGCTGGTCTGGCCGATCGGCCTCGAAGATCGCCTGGTGAAAATTGTGATCGAAGGGCTCCCCCTTAGGGTCGATGCGCTTGATTCCGTGCCTCTCGAAGACAGTGAGGAGTTCGCGCTCTGTGGCCGCCACGCCGGCAAGAAGGCTGCGCGTGCGCTCGTCCTTGACCTCTGCCTCCGGCAGGCTCTCGATTGCCCGGCGCAGATTGTCCGCGGCCGAAAGCAAGTCCTTAGCAAATCCGGTAACGGCATATTTGGATGCGTCTTCACGCTCGCGCTGAGCGCGGCGGCGAACATTTTCGGTCTCGGCTAATGCACGAAGGAGCCGGTCTTTCTGTTCGGCGAGTTCCGCTTCGAGTTCCGTTACGCGAGTTTCCGGCGAGGGTTCCTCAACGTCGGAGTCAACGGGCGCGCCCTCGGGTCCGTCGATGTTGTTGCTCGCGGCATCTTCCCGAGCAGAAAACTTCTCCTGCTCCTTTACTTTCCTGTCGTCCATGGCTTGTCCTATCCAATTAGCCGCCCGATCATTTTGGCGGTGTAGTCGACCATTGGGATGATCCGGGCATAGTTGAGACGAGTGGGGCCTATGACCCCGATAGCGCCAACGATCTGCTCCCGGCTGTTCTGGTATGGGGCGATCACCATCGAGCAGCCGGCCACGCCGAAAAGGCGGTTCTCGGCGCCGATAAAGATCTGCACGCCTTCCCCTTGCTTGCTGGCGTCGAGCAGACGCAGCATGGTTTCTCTGGTTTCAAGCATCTCGAAGAGATTGCGCAACCTTTCGAGATCGCCCAACGCCGTGACGTCTTCGAGAAGGTTCGCCTGACCACGGACGATCAACGCGGTGCCTTCATCGCCGCCGGCCCAATTCGCCAGACCCGCCCCCACGAGTCTCGAGGTCAGTTCGTCGAGCTGCGTTCTGTTCGAAGCGATTTCCTGCTCGATCTCGGCTCTGGCCTCCTCGATGGTCCGGCCGATCAGCCTGGCATTCAGATAATTGCTCGCCGAGATAAGCGCCGCAGGCGGCAGGCCCAGCGGCACCTCGATGACCCGGTTCTCTACGAGCCCATCCTCCGTCACGAGTACCACTAGGGCGCGACCGGGACCGAGATGTACGAATTCGATGTGCTTGAGCGGGCGATCCTGATTGGGCACCACGACGATCCCAGCACAATGCGACAGACCCGATAGCGCAGTCGTCGCCTCCTCCAGCGCCTGGGCCAAGCTCTTCCCTCGCGCGACGCACTGGCTCTCGATGTTCCGGCGCTCGTCCTCCGCCAAATCCCCGATCTCGAGCAGCCCATGGACGAAAAGGCGCAGCCCCATTTCAGTCGGCAAGCGGCCGGCCGATGTATGGGGCGCATATAGAAGCCCTGCCTCCTCCAGATCTGCCATCACATTGCGGATCGTCGCGGGCGACAGATTCTGGCCCAGCCGACGCGAAAGAGTGCGCGAACCGATCGGCTCGCCGGTTGCAACGTAAGTGTCGACGATAAGCCGGAAAATCTCCCGGCTACGTTCATTGAGTTCGTTAATCGGTGAAAATGCAGCGGGTCGGAGCATGCGAAACCACGTGACAATCCGGTGTCGCGGACAATCGCCCGGTGCGCAGGTCAGACCACGACCTTACCAGTCAGTCGCACCGGCGGAATTTAGGAACGCCGCCGGCAGGCGTCAACTCGTGGAAGGAGCAGAGCACGAATTGAACTAAAGCGTCTTCTTGAAGGCAGCTTCGGAAGACTGCCCGTTCGGCGTTGTCATTCGCCCGATCAGGTCGGCGATCCCGAGGCGAAAAGAAAACTGCGTCCCGTCGGAATTTTGAAACCTGAGCTCGCCCTCGCGGATCACTCCGGTGCCGTGCAGAGTGCCACCCGGCACCCGTGCACTCGATCCGAGCGGCCCATAGATGTAGATGATCGACGCGGTGCCGTCGGGATCGACATTGTCGACGATCAGCGCTGCGCAGCTGTTGGCGTCCCAAGCGGCATCGCTCCATACCCCGAGAAAGCGTCGGTAGGGTTCGGGGATCGTCGCCGGGTCTGCCACCCGGTAGCTTACGTTCTGCTCGCAAAACACTCGCCCGGTTTGCGGCTCGGTGACCGGCGGCAGCACTTGGGCTCGCGCCGGCAAAATAAACGACAAAAACAGGCCCAAAGAAACGAGCGTAGGACGCATCATGACGGCATCGGTCCAGCGTTCAACCTATCATCATTATGACTGTGGCCTTTCGTCTCGCGCCATCACCTGTCGAGCCACACGTCCTCCATTCGCAGTCCGTTGTAGATGCTGTTGACCATCGGGACGTAGCCCTTGACATAAGGGTGCCAGCAAGTGCCCGAACGGTTGTGCCAGAGGATCGGCCTGGCCGCCTCTTCCGCCAGCTTACGCTCGATCGCCCACACCAGCTCCTTGCGCTTCGCCGGATCGAATTCCATGGATTGTCGGTCGACCATCTTGTCGATCTCGGGGCTGCAGTACCGGTCGTAATTGCCCTCGGCGCCGCAGGTGAAGTTCTCGTAAAGCGTCTGGTCCGGGTCGTCGAGCCCGTTGCCGGTCAGGTTCAAGGCGATGGTATAGTCGCCGCGCATGACCCTAGGGAGCCATTGCGCCGTGTCGATCGGGTCGAGCTCACCGTCGATGTAGATCTCCTTCAATTGGTCGATCAGAATGACCGCCGGATCGCGATAGGGCGGGATATTGCGTGTCGAGACGGTGAGTTTCAGCCGTCTGCCCGGCCCGTAGCCGAGCTTTTCCATGATGCTGCGCGCCTCGGCACGATTCTTCGCCACATCGGGATTGTAGCCGGGCAGGCTCTTCAGCATGTCGGCGGGCATGCCCCATACGCCTTCGGGCGGCGGCAGCATTGCGCCCCCGAAATCGCCCTTGCCTTCCGTCAAGGTGTCGACAAAGGCCTTGCGATCGAGTGTCAGCGCTACTGCCCGGCGCAGTTCGGGCTTGTCGAACGGCGCCGCGTCCCGGTTCATCATCACGTTGCGGTTGACGTTCGACGGCACCAGCGCGCAAGTCGCTTCCGGGTCCTGCCGCTTGGCATCCTTCAAGAGCGGCACCTGCAGAAAGAACGGCGAGGTCATGTCGACCTTGCCGGCGACAAAGGCCAGGATGCCGGTCGACGGGTTCCTTATGATCGTATACTCGATGCCGTCGAGATACGGCCGACCCGGCTTCCAGTAATCCGGGTTTCTCGTGACCCGGATCACCTCGTTGGGTTTGAACTCGACAAATTTGAAGGGGCCCGTGCCGATCGGATGCGAGCGCATCTCGCGCGGCGACACATGGCACGGATAAACCGGCGTAAACCCCGAAGCGAGCAGCGCGATAAAGGAGGGTTGCGGGCGTTTCAGGCGAAACGTGACTTCGCTGTCGCCGTTCGGCACGACTTCTTCGAGATTGCGGTACCACGCTTTGCGGGGGTTGATGCGCAGCTTCTCGCTCGCCCTGCCGGTCAGCAGGTCCCAGGTGCACACGACGTCCTTCGCTGTGAACGGCTTGCCGTCATGCCACTTCACTCCCGGGCGAAGCCGAAAGGTCAGCTGGGTCTTGTCCTCGTCCCACGACCAGTCGGTGGCGAGATCGGGCACGATCGACTGAAACCCGCTTTGCGGCACGTCCTGTTTATATATGACGAGGTTATTGAAGACGCCCATCATCGGGCCTTCCGCTGCGATCGTCGCCTCCTCGTGGATCGACATGCTCGCCGGGCTGTCGAAGAAATAAACTTTGAGGGTGCCACCGCTCTTCTGTGCCAGAGCCGAGTCGCCCGCGCGCAACGCGCCGATCAACACACCGGCCGCCGCCAGTGCGCGCAGATTTGCTTTCATCTCCCTGCTCCTCCGCAAGGCGCCGCGCACACGGCCTCCTCCGGAAGACGCTGCACCTTGCCCTTAGCTTAGGACGTTCCTGCTCTGAACCGACGAGCTCAGTTGGCGAGCCACAGATCGTCGAACCGCCAGCCGTTATAGATGCTGTTGACCATCGTTGTCAGACCCTTGAGGTATGGCTCGCGGCAGTTCGCGGCGCGGGTGTAAAAGAGGATCGGACGGGCATCGTCCTCGATCAGCTTCTTCTCGATTTCCCACACGATCTTTTTGCGTTTCTGGGTATCGGACTCCGCCGATTGCTTGTCGATCAGCTTGTCGACCTCGGCATTGCAATAGCCGGTGTAATTGCGCGCGGCGCCGCAGAAATAGTTCTCGTAGAACGCCACATCCGGATCATCGACCGCCGTCTCGGTGACGTTTACCGCAACCTTGTAATCCTTGCGCATCAGCATCGGATACCATTGGGTCGTGTCGATCGGGTTGAGGTCGGCGTCGATGTAGATCTCCTTCAGCTGCCCGATCAGGACTACCGCAGCGTCGCGGTACGCCTGGACATTGCGCGTCGTCACGGTAAGCGCCAGCCGCTTGTTGGGGCCGTAGCCCAACTTCTCCATGATCTTGAGGGCTTGCGCGCGGCTGGAAGCCACGTCCGGGTCATAGCCCGGCAGGTTCCGCATCGCGTAGGGCGGCATGCCCCATATGCCCTCGGGTGGCGGCTGCATAACGGCGCCGATGGTTCCTTGTCCGTCGGCGATGATGTCGACAAACGCTTGGCGGTCGAGGGCCAGCGACATCGCCCGACGCAGCTGGGCGTTATCGAAAGGCGGCACATCCCGGTTGACGAGGAGGTTGCGGCTGACATTCGGTATCGTCAGGTCGCAGATCGCCTGCGGCAGCTGGGTCTTCACATCCTTCAATTGCGGCATCGTGACGCCGAAATAGACGGCCTCCTTGCCCGCAATGAACGAGAGAAGCCGGGTCGATACGTCCTTGATGATCCGGTATTCGATGCCGTCGAGGTATGGCCGCCCCGGTTTCCAGTAATCCGGATTGCGTACCAATGTAATCGACTGGTTCGGCTTGAATTCGACGAATTTGAACGGTCCCGTGCCGATCGGATGCTGACGCATCTGCGCCGGGGTCACGTGACACGGATAGATCGGTGTCCAACCTGTCGCGAGCATTGACAACATCGACGGCTGTGGCCGCTTCAGGTGAAGGGTGACCTCGTAATCGCCGTTGGTCGACACCTCCGACACGTTCTCGAACCATGACTTGCGCGGGTTGATCCGCAGTTTCTCCGCCGCCTTGCCCTGCAGGAGATCGAGGGTGCATTTGACGTCAGCCGCTGTGAAGGGCTTGCCGTCATGCCACTTGACGCCCTGGTGCAACGGGAAGGTCAATTCGGTGCCGTCCTCGCTCCATCGCCACTCGGTGGCCAGTTCGGGCACGATTGTATCGGGCGTGTTCTGCGGCTCGTCCTGCTTGAACATGACCAGATTGTTGTAGACGCCCATCGTCGGCCGGTTGACCGCGACCGTCGATTCCTCAAGCATCGACATGCTGGCTGGGCTATCGAAATGGCCGATTTTGAGGGTGCCGCCGGATTTCTGCGCGCACACTGCATGTGGTAGGGTTAACGACGCCATCAGCACACCCGCCGATGCGAGCACGCACAGCTCTCGTTTCATTCCCACCTCCTCTATTCGCGGCACGGGTTCATAGAGCCCGCCGCGGCGTCCTCGCTGGCCCGTTTGTTGGGCTCTCGTGCAAGAGCGCAGCGGTTCGGAGGCTAACACATCGGCGCATTATCCCAAAGCGCAGCGCTGAACCGCGTTAACGGCCCGATCCGGCAAGGGTGAGAGCGGCGAGGCCGGCAAAGACGACGGCAGCAGCAAGCCGGTCGGCCGGTCTGTCCCCAATGAGGACCACCGGGATGTTGGCCAGAATCACGCTCAAGGTCGTGCCGATGACAACGGGATAAAATTGCTTGAACCGGGCGGCAAGGCCAATCGTGCCGCTTGGAACCCCGTTCAGGAAATTCCCCGCGGGTCGGAAGCCTGGTGAGCGGCCAATCAGAAGGCGGAACGACTCTCCAATTCAGTCCCCATTCACCAGATGACGCCTCGACCCTCGAGCGCACCTGCTATACCGTTTTGGTGTTGAGCAAGCTGGTGAAACCCGCACTAAGGTAATGATGACCTTTAACCCTGGGACAACACACCATGAAACAGCTATTGTTTGCAGCCTCGGCCTTGGCGCTCGCGGTTGGACTTTCAGCGTCGGCTTTCGCTCAAACCAGCGTAGCGGAGTGCACGGCGATTTTCGAGAAGGCCGACACCAACCATGATGGATGGATCGATGGCGATGAGGTCACACCGTACATCGGTGCAATGAAGAAGGCAGGCCTGATAGCGCTGGACGCCAACCATGACGACAAGCTCAACGCGGACGAGTTTCAGGCGGCCTGCCTGAAGGGTGCTTTCAATGGTTTACCTCAGCTGTATTCGGCCCCGAAGGGTCTGAAAGTGAAGTGAGAGATCGGCTGGCCGAAGGCTCACCAATCGTTGCCCTTTGCGAGGAGCGGCTTGACGGGGGTAGTTTGCCGACGCTCACCCGCGCGATTGCATTATCGCGCTATCGGTCGAGCCAGATGTCTTCGAAGCGCCACCCGTTGTAGATGCTGTTGACCATGATCGTCAGCCCGTTGACGTAGGGCTGCCAGCAGGTCGCGGCGATGCCGTGAAAAATGATCGGCCGGGCTTCGTCCTCTTGCAGCTTGCGGTCGATCTCCCACACCAGCTTCTTGCGCTTTTCCTGATTCGTTTCGGTTGATTGCTGGTCGAATTCCCTATCGAGCGCAGGATTACAGTATCCGGTGTAGTTGCGAGCCGAACCGCACGCGTAATTCTCGTAGAATTGCTGGTCGGGATCGTCGACGCCGCTGCCGGTGGCGTTGAGGCCGACCATATAATCCTTGCGGGTCACTTTGGAGTGCCAGTTGGCGGTCTCGACCGTGTCGAGCTCGCCGTCGATATGGATCTCCTTGAGCTGGTCGATCAGGATGACCGCCGGGTCGCGATACGTGGCGACGTTGCGCGTCGCGACCTTGATCGCCAGGCGCTTCTCCGGGCCATAACCCAACTTTTCCATGATCTGACGCGCATCGGCGCGGTTCTTCTGCACGTCGGGGCCGTAGCCCGGCAACGTCGCCAGCATCTCCGGCGGCATTCCCCACAGCCCCTCGGGCGGCGGCAGCATCGCCCCGCCGATCTTTCCCTCACCCTCTGTGAGAATATCGATGAAGGCCTTGCGATCCAGGGCCAGCGCCATCGCGCGGCGCAGATCGGCATTGTCGAAGGGAGGCTTGTCGCGATTGACGATCAGATTGGTAGTGGCATTGTTTGTCTTCAGCTCGCAGATCGCCTGCGGCGCTCGGGTTTTGACGTCCTTCAGTAGCGGTACCGTCACCACAAAGGGCCAGGTCATGTCGACCTTGCCCGACTCGAAAGCGAGAAGCGCGGTCGAGCGGTTCGGGATGATCTCGTATTCGATGCCGTCGAGATACGGACGATCGTTCTTCCAATAGTCCGAATTGCGCTCGACTTTGATCGTTTCGTTCGGCTTGAACTCGGCGAATTTGAACGGTCCCGTGCCGATCGGGTGTGTGCGCATCTCGCGCGGCGACACGTGGCAAGGATAGATCGGTGAGTAGCCGGACGCGAGCAGCGCGATCAACGCCGGCTGCGGCCGTCCGAGATGGAAGTCCACCTCGAAATCCCCGTTGACGGAGACGTCCTTGACGTTGTGGTACCATTCTTTGCGCGGATTGATGCGAAGCCTGTCCGTTGACTTGCCCAGCAGCAGATCGAAGGTACATTTGACGTCGGCGGCGGTGAACGGCTCGCCGTCGTGCCATTTGACCCCTTGCCGCAGCTTGAACGACAACTCGGTCCCCTCTTCGCTCCACGACCAGCTGGTGGCGAGATCCGGAACGATCGATTGCAGGCTGTTTTGCGGCACGTGCTGATCGTACAGGACGAGGTTATTGAAGACGCCCATCATCGGTACCACGGTCGAATAGGTCGCCTCTTCTAGGATCGACATGCTCGCCGGGCTGTCCCAATGGTGGATCTTGAGAACGCCACCGAACTTTTGTGCAAACGCCGGTTCAGCCGCCAGGCAGACGATCAGCAACCCAGCTGCGGCCCAACACGCTCGAAGCCCCGGTGTCATCTGCGCCCCCTCCCGATCGTGATCACCTGTATAAACTCGCTGGCGATCTGCTGGTCGAACATGCGCAAGCCAACATGTTCGTCCAATGCTACCTCGAATATCGCGACGAGCATCGCGGTATGCCCAAGCTGCCACGGTCCATGATTATGCCGAAGCCTTGTGCAAGGCGGCCGGAACTTCGCTGGCCAAGGTGCTCCTCGCCCAATATTTCGTCCCCAACATTGCGGCATTTCCCGGCATCGCGATGGGGTGGATGTCTCGTTTCCCCGCGCAGCCCCTGCCGTTCGCCTGCGTGCAGACGCCGCCCGCGATGCCAGCGCCTGCAGCGGCTTTAAGCGCCGATTTCTGGATAGCGACTGCAGATTAGTGCGAACCGGGTACCTCCAAGCTTTGCCCCCTCGGCCTCAAGGGCAGATTTCAATCTCCGAGAAAAAGAACGCGATTTCCTGCGCGGCAGTCTCGAGTGAATCGGAACCGTGCACCGAA
>JBARIB010000291.1:0-4319 GCA_049799535.1 Allostellaceae bacterium
ACGCCGCTCGGTCTTGCCCGCCGCCAGCCAGGTGCGCAGCACCGCACGGTCCTCGCTGGTCAAACTCACTTCTGCCGCTTTCATCGCGGCAGATTACCATATCCCCTAACTTATGCAACTAGGTACTGGGCGTTTAGTAGCTCTGACGGCGGCGGCTGCATTACTGGCATTTTCGAGTGTCCCGTCATTCGCTGACCATCACAGCGGTGGACATGGCGGTGGTAGCGGTAGCTGGCATGGCCATGGGGGTAACTGGAACGGGGGTGGCGGTTGGCATTATCGTGGTCACGGCGGCGGTTGGGGAATTGGACCCGCGATAGGTCTTGGTGTTGGCCTTGGACTACTCGGCGGAGCGCTGGCGACGACTCCCTATTACAGTGGCTATGACTATAGCAATGGTTATGCCCCCTATGCCGGTACACCCGGACCTACCGTTTGGTATTGGTGCGATCCCTATCAGGGGTATTATCCTGCGGTACCCCAATGCCCCGTTCCGTGGCGACAAATTGTTCAGTAGCGAGCGGGGTATCGGTAGGACAACCCCTTTAACTTTAACTCGCTGCCGCCGACGAGCCTCCCCGACGACCTCCGTTCGTTGAGCACAGAGGAAGCCGAGGATCTGCTTTGCATCTATCGGAAAACCCTCGCCCGTATCGGCGGGGCCGTTGAAACTGTTATGCAGACTTCTTGAATTCCTCGAACGTCACGGCGAGACGCTCCCTATCGGCATAATCTTCAGGTCGTCGCGGCAATTGGATCAACGCACCTGCCATCGCTTTGAGCCCCAGTTCGAGGAAAGGCCCGTCGTGCATTTCGAGTAGACCCTCTGAGACATGGACATGGAAATCCGGGTCGATCCCGATCAGATTGGCATCGAAGGCGGCGTGTGAACTCTGCTTCGCGTTACCTATGTCCCCGGTCCGCACAGTGACTCCAGGGTGGGGGAAGCCGGATTCGAACGTTCGGTCCCACATGCCTGGATGTCGGCTTTATTGCCCGCCGAGAACTAGGTCGGGAAGAGTTGCGGGTAGTAATCGCGAAACCGAGCGCAAGAAAACACCTAAGGCAAGCGCACGGGAGTGGCCGTCGGTTGCGCCTGCCGTCCTGGCCCTATCCAGCCACTGCCCCAGGTGAGACTTGCCGGCCGCCGGCGTTGGGTTCATCCTCCGTTGAGGACGTCAGGGAGCTCGGCATGAGTATCACACCGCATGACGGCCTGATTGCGGTGGTCAAGCGTGACTGCCCGACCTGCGAGTTGACAGCGCCAGTACTTGGCGAGCTGGCGCAGCGTGTCGGCCTGCAGGTCTATACCCAGGACGATCCGGGCTTTCCCGAGACCGTGCCCGGCCGCATCGACGATACCGATCTCGATATTTCGCATCGTTTGAAGGTCGAGGTCGTGCCGACGTTGATTCGCATGGAGCAAGGGCGTGAGATCGACCGCACCTTTGGCTGGGACCGCGGCGAGTGGGAACGTATCGCGGGTATCCCTGGTTTGGGTTTGGATCTGCCGGATTCGAGGCCGGGTTGTGGCGCCAAGAACGTTGAGCCAGGGGTGATCGAACGGCTGAAAATACGGTTAAACGAAACCGGGCTCAAATCGCGCCGCATTGCCATCGGCGAAGACGAGGATGAGCAGGAGGCGATGCATGAGCGCGGCTGGTCGGACGGGTTGCCGCTGGTGCCGCCGACCGAAGAGCGTGTGCTGCGCATGCTCGATGGCACATCGCGTGACCCGCAGGAGGTGATTGGGCTGATCCCGCCGGCTTTAGACCCGGCGACGGTCGAGAAGATCGCGATCAATGCCGTGATGGCCGGGTGCAAGCCGGAGTATCTGCCAGTCGTGCTCGCGGCCGTCGGAGCCGTGCTCGACGAAGGCTTTGCGATGCATGGCGTGCTGGCGACGACGATGTTCGTCGGTCCGGTCGTGGTCGTGAACGGACCGATCCGGCGCCGCATCGGCATGAATGCCAGGGGCAACGTGCTTGGCCAGGGCAACCGTGCGAATGCCGCGATCGGCCGGGCCTACAATTGGTGATCCGGAATATCGGAGGCGGTCGGCCGCAGGAGGTCGACCGCGCGACCCTGGGCAATCCCGGCAAATACACCTACTGCTTCGCCGAAGACGAGGAAGGCTCGTGCTGGGAACCGCTCTCGGTCGAGCGCGGGATGAAGCCCGGACAATCGGCGGTCACGGTCTTTGCGGGCTTTGGTCTGCAGGGTATGGTCGACCAGAAATCGCGCGAACCGGAAAGCCTGGCGCGCAGCTTTGCTGAGTCATTGAAGGCGATCCATAACGTCAAGTTGGCGCCATGCTGTGACGCGCTGCTGGTGATCTGTCCGGAGCACGAGCGCACGTTTCGCAACGCTGGCTGGTCGAAGGCGCAGCTCTATGAAGAGCTTTACAAGCTGTGCAAAATCCCCGGTGAAGAGTTGGTCGCGGGTGCCAAGGGCATTGCCGAAGGCGGGCCCGCCTCGCTCGCGGGCAAGACGGTCAACAAGTTTCGTCCCGGCGGGCTGATGATCGTTCGCGCCGGAGGCGGGGCCGGGATGTTTTCCGGGATTATCGGCGGCTGGTCGTCGAGCGGTCCGCACGGCAGCATCCCGATAACCAAGGAGGTGCGGAATTGACTATCCTACTCGATCCCACGTCGGAGCAATCGCCGACCACCAGACCGCGGCTGCCGAGGCCTGAAAAGCTCGACGGGCTGACCATCGGCATTCTCGACATCGCCAAGGCGCGCGGCGACGTGTTCTTGAAGCGGCTCGGTGAACGGCTCGGCGAGCGCGGCATCGCGTTCAAGCACTACGCCAAGCCGACCAACACGCGGCCGGCGCCGTTGCCGTTGCGGCAGCAGATCGCCACCGAAGTCAACCTCGTCATCGAAGGGCTGAGCGACTGAGGGTCCTGCATATCGTGCTGTACGCATGACATGGCGGACCTTGAGGCGCGTGGTATTCCAACCGTAGGTATAGCCACGACGGAGTTCATTCAGGGTGCAGAGGCGCAGGCCAAGGCGCTCGGCACCGACCCGGCCTTGGTGTTCATCCCTCATCCAGTACAGGACCGCACCGATGATGAGTTGAGGGCGCTGGCGGATCAATATTTCGACGCGATCGTGAAGCTATTGGTGAAGTAGACAGAAGGGTCAGACGTGGTGGCGGTGAGCTGGGCTCGCGGCCTCCACGGCCGGCCCGGAACGCAAAAGTCAAGTCCGCGTTGGCTGCGGCGAGCGCGCCCGGACCCGCGGATCGGCGACACCGCTAATCACGCCGCGCTGAAACAAGAAATCCGCTGACAAGCGCCACGGCCCCATTATCATTATCAAGCCACCAGATTCACGGTTCTACTGCGCCAGCTAGAATACTACACAGATGCGCCCCCCTCACTAACACATCCCGGTCCCCCAAAGACAGTGCCAATGCGGGCGCCTTTGGCATACATCGCCCGCGATTGGCTGCTGGACAGACTGCGCACTGGAGGGAACGGAATCGAACTTGTATGGGGCTTTTTCCGTCAAGTGGTTGTTTTTGGTTTGTTGCCGGTTCTTTGTTCGGAGCGGGCAAAGGCGTTCTTTGTCCCGTCGCTTGCGATCAGGTTCGCGGAGCGCGCTGAAGGGGTCAAAGGACCGAAACGCTAGCGCAGCTTGGCGGCATGCCGCTTAGCGGTGCTGTGTTTCGGTCCCTTGACGCCTGAGCACGCGGAGGGATGATGAACTACGACAGGGGCTTCTTGCAAAGCTCCGGCGTCTGGACGGTGGCTGTCTGCCGGTTGAGGATCCGAGGGGAGCTCGCCATTGAGGCGCATCTTCGCGCCGCAAACTTCACATGAGGGCGACTGGTGTCAAGCAAGCATTGTATGCGCTACCAAAATTTACTCCCGTTGCCTCATTGATCCCGCGCCAGCGCTCGCTCGTTCTTTACTACACAAGCCAAATTACTTACCGATGTCGGCCCTGTGGAGTTGTGGGCGACGCGTTAGCGTCGTCCAAGCGCAGCGACAAATCCACAGTGTTCTTTGCTGGCCAACCTACGCCACCGCTGGCCGGAACGCGCCCCCCCATCCAGATTGCCGCGCTACACGTCATCTTCCGACGGGCCGTTCCGCGGCACCCGGCTGTAGTGCTAACACCGAAAATCGGTGTCGTATTCTATTGGAATAACGACCATTTTTCTAAACCACTGTTGAAGTAGGCTCAGGGTTGCCGTGGGTTTGGCGGGAAGGCGAAAACGCCGGTTATCCCGACCTGGATTACCCGGCCCGCCGCTTCCGCTCCTCTGCACGACGTTTCGGCAAAAAAATGGCGCGAGCCCTGTGA
>JBARIB010000292.1:0-6122 GCA_049799535.1 Allostellaceae bacterium
AATCCCGTCATCACGATCGTCGATCAGCCGCCAACTACGCCGGCCAGCGCATCCCCCACCCAAGCCACCGCCCGCTCAAATCCCCATAGACGTCAGCCGCCCACCCGGCAGCCCGCGGGTTCCTTCCCTGGCGGGCTTGCGGACGCCGGCCCTCAGAGCGCTCGCAAATGGCTACGACGGGCCGGTATCCGAAACCCTTCACCTTAGCTGACACTGGTCAAGGGGGAGGGCTCGCGCGTGCTGCACCGCAAGCGGGAGAGTGTTAGGGAGGGGACGAGCGGAAGAGATCCGGCTATTTTTTTTCGACCGGCGATGTCGCACTTTGCCGATGACACATCGACATCGCGGTGTTAGGCAGGGACTGATGAGGGTCGGATAAACCGACCTTGCAGGTGAACAGGCGCAACGCGTCAGCCCGCGGGCAGCAAGCGACGGCCCCAGCCTCGCTCGTTCGGGTCGTCGCATGGTGTCCGGGTTGCCACAACCCGGGGAGGCATCATGACCGCGCAATCGGCGATGGAAATGTCGGGCTCTTCGGCCAGCCGGGCGCTTGGCCGCAAGATGGACAGCATTCCGTTCAGCCCCTACCAAGTCTTGATCATCTTCATCCTCGCCCTCGTCGGTTTCATCGAGGGCTACGATCTGTTTATGACCGGCTCGCTGATAGTGCTGGCCAAGGCGCCGCTGCATCTGACCGGGACCGACATCCAGTGGCTGCTCCTCGGCCCCGCCATCATGGGGACCATCGGCGGCTTCGGCTTCTCAGCGGTCGGCGACCAGTTGAGCCGCAAGGCCATGCTGGTGATCGGCGTGATTGCGACGACGTTCTTCACCCTTCTGATCCCGTTGGTGCAAAATGCCGAGCAACTGCTCATCCATGCGGGCGTTGACCGGCCTCGGCGCCGGCGGTGTGTGGTCGGCGGTGTTCCCGATCGCCGCCGAATTGATGCCGGCGCAGCACCGCCGCACCTACGGCGCGATCTACGAGATGGCGCTGGCCTCCTCGTTCACCGTCTTGCCGTTCGTCGGCGGCCTGCTCGCCGGCAATCCCGACGCATTCCGCCTCCTGGCCTTGCCGGGCGGACTTGCGGTGCTGGTCGTGCCGGCGATCGTCTATTTCCTGCTGCCGGAGAGCCCGCGCTGGCATCTGCGGCGCGGCGAGGCGCGGATCGCGGTCGATGTCGTCAACCAGATCATCAGGCGGTCCGGCGATCGTGTGCCGCCGCTGACCGTGACGGAGCTCGGCGACGTCCACAAAGCCGCCCACCAGGAGCTGCCGCCCTACTGGGTCTTGTTCGCGAAGGGCCAGCTGCGGTGGACCGCGGTCGGCGTGATCACCGGCACCTGCGCCGGCTCCGCTGCTTTTATGACTGCGGCACTGCTGCCGAAGGCGCTGACCAACCAGGGTTATGCCGTCAGTGTGAGCCTGGGGATTACCTCGATCATCTATGCGACGAGCTTTGTCGGGAAGGGGTTCACCGGCTGGCTGATGGAGATCATCGGCCGGCGCTGGACAATCTTCTATGTGATGGCCGGTTCGCTGCCTGGATTCTGCCTGATGCTGCTCTCGCATACGGCGGGAGGATACGCCCGCGTGTTGATGATCGCGGGCGGCCTGATCATCGGCTTCACGGTGGTGTCGGCGTTCAGCGCGACCCGGGTCTATTTGTCCGAGCAGTTCCCGACGGCATTGCGCGGCCGCGGCCACCTCTTCGACGAATCGTGCGGAAAGCTTTTCGCCGGTGGCCTGGTGCCGTTCTTCATGGCGCCCCATACCGGCTCGCCGACGATCTTCTTCGGCACGATGCTGCTCTTTGCCGCAATCGGCGCCGTCGTTCCGATCGTGTGGGGCAAGGAGACAATCGGCCAGATCGAGGTGATCGCATCCGAACGGGCGATGGAACCTGCCTGAAGAGCGGCTCGGCCGCCTCCGCACTTTGCCGATGACACACCGGCAGTGATACGCTGGCGTTAGCTAAGTCGAACCGCGCGGTTCGATGGGGAGTTGCGCGAACGGCCGGAATCGGCGCTACCACGCCATCGGACCACATCGCGTTAAAATCGACCGGCATGGCACTGGCGAAGCAACAAGAGGGAGCGGCCGATGACCCGGAAGATCGCGCTCGAGGAGCATTTCCTCGTCGAGGGATTCGCGTATAGGGGACGCACCGAGGGCAGCGGTCCGGCAGCGGCATTCCGCCGTCAGGCGGCCGAGCGGCTGCCGGACATCGACGTGCTGCGTCTCGGCGCCATGGACAAGGCCGGCATCGACATCGCGGTGCTGTCGCTGTTCCAGCCGGGCATCCAGGGCGAGCGAGACGCCGTGACAGCGATTCGCAAGGCGAAAACGGTCAACGACACGTTGGCCGAGCGAATCGCGAGGCATTCCAGACGCTTCCGCGGTTTCGCCGCGGTGCCGATGCAGGACCCGCGGGAAGCCGCCGACGAGCTCGAGCGCGCGGTGAAGCAGCTCGGGTTTAAGGGCGCGCTGATCAACGGCCACACCCAGGGCGTCTATCTCGACGACGCGCGCTGCCTGCCGTTCTGGGAGCGCGTCGCGGCACTCGATGTGCCGATCTACCTCCACCCGGCGAACCCGATGACCATCCCGGCGGCGTTCGAAGGCTATCCCGGTCTCGCACAAGCGATCTTCGGTTGGGCGGCGGAGACCGGCGGTCATGCGCTGCGGCTCGTGCTCTCCGGGCTCTTCTACCGCTTCCCTTCGCTCACCGTCATCCTCGGCCACATGGGCGAGGCGCTGCCTTTTACCTCTGGCGCATCGACAGTCGCTTCAAGATCACCGAGCCGAAGGTGGCACTCCGGCACATGCCGTCCGAGTACATCCGCCGGAACATCGCCGTCACCATCGCTGGCGCCTTCTCGCCCGAGCCGCTCCGCTGCGCGATCGACGCGATGGGCCTCGGCCGCATACTGTTCTCGGTCGACTACCCGCTCGAGGACAGCGACGAGGCAGCCCAGTTCATCGAGACCGCACCCTTGCGCGAGGCCGAGCGCGAGGCGGTATGCTTTCGCAATGCGGAGCGACTGCTAAGGCTGTGACAACCAGGGCAACGCCGGTCTCGTAGTCGGCTCGACGATCGGGCGGTTCGGCGGCTTCGTCGCGAAATACATGGGCGACGGCGTGCTGAAATATTTTGGGTACCCGCCGGCGCGCGAGGACGACGCCGAGCGGGCGGCTCGATCGCCGCGTCCCGAACGGCCGGTATCGGCACGGAACAGCCGATGCAACCGGGAGCGGGGAGCGGGAACATCCCGGGACTTGGCCCGGCCCTGCACAGCCGACATAGGCGAAATGCCGGTCCTGTGGGATATGGCCGCTCGGTCCGGCGCGCCGGCGCGCTACGTCTTCCGCGCGCAGCAACCGCCACTCTCGATGCGACAGTCTGAACGCATCGTCCATGCCTACGTGGAGAGCGCGGGCTTGACAGCTCGGGCTTACCGTCAGCCTAAGGGGAGAGTCTCGATCCTCGGTCCGGGCAAAACGGATCGAGATTGGGTCACGCAAAGGCATTGAAGCGGGGAGAGTCAATGGCTCGCGGCAACCAGATGTTGAACGGAGGGCAGGTGATCGTCGATTACCTGATCCGCGAGAAGGTGCCCTACGCTTTCGGTCTCTGCGGCCACGGCAATATCGGCTTTATCGACGCGCTCTACGAACGGGGGGAGGAGATCAAGACGATCTCGACCCGGCATGACACCGTGGCGGGCTTCATGGCGGACGTCTATTACCGGGTCAGCGGTCAGCCGAATGCGACTTTCACCTCGTGCGGCCCGGGCTCGGTCAATCTGCCGATTGCGCTTGCCAACGCGTATCTCGATTCGGTGCCGTTCCTTGCGGTCACCGGCAACGTGCCGACGATGCAGTTCAACCGCGGCGCCTTCCAGGAACTCTACCGGCAATACCAGGCCGACTATCCATCCACCGTGCGGGCCATGTGCAAGCAGGTGTTTCAGCCGACGCGCGGTGAGCAAGTGCCGCAGACCATCCGACAGGCGTGGAAGACGATGGTCACCGGGCGACCGGGTCCGGTCGTCGTCGACGCCCCGTTCGACATCTTCAAGGAAGAGGCCGGCGAAACCCCCGACCCCCCGCAACTGGAGCGCCGGGATTTCCTGCCGCTGCGGCGCCGATCCGGAGGGCGTTGCCAAAGCCGCCGAGATGCTGATCACCGCGGAGCGGCCGACGATCCTGGTCGGTCAGGGCGTGCGTTACGGCGGCGCGAGCGAAGAATTGCTGCGCCTCGCCGAGCGCTTGCAGATCCCCGTCGCGGCGTCTGCGAGCGGGCTCGGCGCGCTCGACACCCGTCACCCGCTGTCGCTCGGATTGGTTTCCCGCGGCGGGCTATATCAGGCCAATTCCGCGACGCGGCAGGCCGACGTGCTGCTCGCACTCGACGATCGCACCTCGTCGTCATGGCTGCCAGGTTATTCGTTCACGATCCCGCCGACCAAGCTGATCCATGTCGATATCGATCCCGACGAGATCGCCCGCAACTATCCGGTCGCGCTAGGGCTGATGGCCGATGTGCGCACGTTCCTGCGCCAGCTACTCGCCGAGATCGAGCTGCGAAAGGCGCCGCGCACAACCCCGGCGCGGCAGGCCTGGCTTGAGAGGATCGAGGGTTGGCGTCGCGAATGGGAAGCGGCGACCGCGTCCGGCTACAGCGATGAGGCGACCCCGATCAACCCACGGCGCGCCGCGCACGAGATCGATCGCGCCTTGCCGGAGGAGGCGATCCTCGTCAGCGATATCGGCGTCCACCACAACTGGCTGCTGCAGTTCTGCAAGCCGCGCCGGCCGGATTCGCTGATCGGCTGTATGGGGTTTGGCCCGATGGGGCTTGGCGTCGCCGGCGTTCTCGGCGCCAAGCTCGCCGCCCCCGATCGACCCTGCGTCTCGGTATGCGGCGACGGTGCCTTCTTCATGCACGCGAGCGTGCTCGGCACCGCGGTCGAATATGGCATCCCGGCAGTGTGGGGTGGTGTGGAACAACTACTCCTACGCCTCGATCCGCGGCTTACAGCGGGGCTATCTCGAAGGGCGCGAGCTCGCCACCGATTTTCGCCATCCCGAGACAGGTGCGCCCTACAACCCCGATTTTGCTGCGCTAGCCCGCTCCTGTGGGATCGATGGCGTGCGCGTTGACCGCGCCGGCGATCTCGGCGACGCCGTCAAGGCGGCGGTTGCCGGCGGCAAGCCGTACCTGATAGACGCGAATATCAGCGCCGACCTCAACCCCAGCGGCGCTGGGGTGTGGGAACTGCCCGGCCTTGGGCGCAGCCGACCTCTTATAGGGGGAAGGTATGAGCCTTCGTAAAACGTCGTTCGTCTGGGATGAACCCGATTAGGGAACTCTTCTGCGCTGAACGTTCCGGCTCGATGAACTGACCGCCTTGGGGTCGACCTCAGCGGTTGAATAGTGGCTCCTCGAATGGCTACAATCCGGCGTAAACCCGGCGTAAACCCGGCGTCAGGGCGGCCCGGGTGAACCGCCGGGTGGGGTGGTTTGCGGGCCTTCCTGATTTGTCCAGTCTGTGATGCCCTTGAGCCTGTGATGCCCTTGCTCGAAGGCAGTCATTCACTGCCTGAAACCACGACACCCGACACCGCTGACGGTGCACCAAGGCTCCAGAACACTCAATGGATCCCAAGTAGCCCGGGATTCAACGGTCTTGCCACCTGCGATGGGGAAGATGAGGATCTCGGCTGCACGCAATGACTGCCGTTCGGAGGCAGGATGCGCGACTGAAATCTGATTTATTCCGGTGTGGATGCCAGTCATCGTTACCCGGACCACAACCAGTTCATCTTCAGCCATTAACGCCTCGATCTGATATTGAAAGTCGGGAAATGCGTTGCGCCATCTCTCTATTATCGGTCGGATATGCTCCGGCCCGCGGGGCAAGTCTACGGGCACGAGAGATGAAGGAGGGCCCTTCGAGTTCGGTGATCAGGAGCCGGTCTCAAGCCACCGCAAGCTGCTGCGGGCAAAAGCCGTGGTGGTGAGCGTTGCGGAAACGCCGGGACAAGATTTCGGCAGGCACGGTCGAGAGAGGCGAGCGCAAGCGAACCGCTGCAGAAGTGTCGAAAGCGGATTAGG
>JBARIB010000293.1:0-1504 GCA_049799535.1 Allostellaceae bacterium
CCATGACGATCCCGGAGACGACACCGAGCCCGAACGCCACACCAAAGATCTTGAGCCAGAACTCGAAGACCAGACGGTAGGCCGGACGCCCGGTCCACAGATGCAACGCCTCGAGGACGGTGAGCCACGCCGCCAGCCCGATCGTGAACGACGGAAAGATGATGTGGAACGAGACGGTAAATGCGAATTGCAGCCGGGACAGTAGGAGCGCCGTCAGGTCCATTGGCATTTCCTCAGTGTCGGACCCGAAATGGCCCGGCCAATATCAAAGCGTTACCGTCACCCCCGCGAAAGCGGGGGTCCGGGGGCAACCGCTGAAGCCTTGTGGCTCTGGATTCCCGCTTTCGCGGGAAAGACGAATAACCTGCTGAGACTTCGCGATTCATTTCGGGTCAGGCTCTCATCAATATCGTGTGATCCGCTCGGGATGGGCGAACACCTCGAACCCGTCGTCGCGTGCGATGCCGACGAGGGTAAGGCCCGTTGACTCCGCGGTGCGGACCGCCAAAGCCGTCGGCGCAGACACCCCCACGATAATAGCTGCCCCCATCATGCTGGCTTTTTGTACGAGCTCGATGGAAATCCGGCTTGACAATACAATGACGCCCTCGGCAGCGGACCAGCCCGTGTGCAGCAATGCGCCCGCCAATTTGTCGAGCGCATTGTGCCGCCCTACGTCCTCGCGGAGAACCAGGCCCTGATCCGGCTGCCAGAACGCGGCGGCGTGAACCGCTCGAGTCTGCATGTTCAACTGCTGTCTCGCCGGCAGCGCGGCCACTGCCTGCGCGATGTCCTGCCGGCTCACCTGCAAGGCTCGCCTCGCCGTCGGGATTGCGCGATTGGCTTCGGCCAAACTCTCCAATCCGCACATGCCGCATCCGGCCGGCCCGACAAATCGGCGGCGCCTTGCCGCGAACATCTCGGATCGATCGCCGGTCAGCCACATCCGCAGCACGATTCCGTCGGCAACACTGACTACGGCCAGTTCCGAGATTTCAGCCGGCGTGGTGATAATTCCTTCGGTACAAGTGAAACCGAGCGCAAAATCCTCGAGGTCGTCGGGTGTTGCCATCAAGACGGCGTGCGTCGCACCGTCATAGCTGAACGCGACCGGCACCTCTTCGGCCAAGGTGCGTTCTCCCGTCAGCGTCGAGCCATTGCGCCACGCTTGCCGTAAGACGCGCCGTGCCGGCAGTGGCAGGATTGGCGAAGCCTCCAACTCAGACATTCTCATTTCCGGCGTATTGCACCCGTCGGCGACCTTCTGCCAGCCGACGAGAAGATCGGGCAGGAAGGGAGTGGGGTAGGTCATATGTCAGCCCTCAAGGGTGTCTGCTCGTGCCTCAAGGCGTCAGTATAATGCGGCCTTGGCTTCCACGCTCCATTGCGGCATATGCCTCCTTGGCGCGGGCAAGCGGATAACAAGCGTTGACGATCGGTGCCGTGTAGCGGCCCCGCTCGAAGCCGTCTGTCAGGTTCGCGAGCAGGCGCGCACAGCCTATGG
>JBARIB010000294.1:0-3306 GCA_049799535.1 Allostellaceae bacterium
TCGCCGAAAACATGCGGCGCTATTACGAGTTCATCCGCGAAAACGATCTGACCCTGACCCATTCGCTGATCAATCTGCAGCGCAGCCGCACCGTTTCGGGCATCTTCAATCTCGAGGAAGGGACGGCGCTGCAGGTCATGCGCGAGACCGATGCCGGCATTGTCGTGCGCGGCGCCCGGATCCTCGCGACATTGGGGCCCCTCGCCGACGAGATCGGCGTCTACTCGCCGCGCATGGGCCGGCACACCGAAAACCACAGCCCGTTCGCGGTCAGCTTCGCGATCCCGTGCGGCACACCCGGCCTCAAATTCCTGTGCCGCGAGAGCTTCGATCTGGGCCGCTCGCATTTCGACCACCCACTCGGCTCGCGCTTCGAGGAGATGGATTGCGTCGTCATTTTCGACGACGTCCTGGTGCCGTGGGAGCGCGTCTTTCTGCTGGGGGACGTGGATCTGCTCAACCGCACCGCCAATGTCACGCATTCATCGGCGCATTCGGCGCATCAGGGGGCGGTGAAGAACCTCGCCAAGGCCGAGTTCGTATTGGGTGTCGCCTTGCTGATGAGCCAGACCTTGGGCAATGCGCACTTGCCGCATGTCGAGGAGCGCATCGGCGAACTGATGCTCTATACGCAGCTGACGCGAGCCTGCATGCGCGCTGCCGAAGCCGACGCCGAGCTCGACGAGTGGGGGGTCATGTGCCCCGACCTCTTGATGGTCGAGAGCCCCCGCAATCTCTTCATGACGGCCTATCCGCGGATGGTCGAGATATTGCAATTGTTGGGGTCGAGCAGCTTTATGCTGACCCCGACCGAAGCCGATATGAAGGGGCCGCTCGCGCCGGCGATCGAACAGTACTTGGCGACCGAGAATTCGACTGCGCGCGACCGGGTCAAATTGTTCCGCCTGGCCTGGGACATCGCCGGGACCGCGTTCGGCAGCCGCCAGGTATTGTACGAGCGGTTCTTTGCCAGCGACCCGCTGACGCGGGCGCGCGCGCTCGCGTCGATCTACCCGAAAAAGGAAGTAATCGATCGCGTCCTGGAGTTCCTCGGGCGCGACGACAATGCCGAATAAAGGAGGAGAAAGATGACTACCCGCCCAATGCGTCTGCAGCATGTCAACATCTATGTGCGCGACTCCGACCGCGCGCAGAAATGGTATTCAGAGGTGCTCGGTCTGCACACCTACGATTATCGGCCAGGCCGGGCGGCGTTCTTGTCGGCCGACCGCGAACAGTCGCATGAGGTCGCGGTCATGGCGGTCGGCGAGGACGCGCCGCTGCAGTTGAAGCGGCAGGTCGGGCTCAATCATATGGGCTGGCGCCTGGAGAGCCTCGACGACCTCAAGCAGTTCTACCGACACATCAAAACGAAGGGGATCGCAATCGATCATATCGCCGACCACGGTATCTCACTCGGCATCTACATGCGCGACCCCGACGGCAACGGGGTCGAGGTGTTCTACGAGCTGCCGCGCCAGCAATGGCCGAGCGAAGATCGGGTCTTCGCGATGGATCACGGCCGCGGCCGTTTTCCCGGCCCGTGGGACGCAGAATTGGCCGCGCAGCAGGCTGCCGCCCAGTAGAATGGGCGAAAGAGAGGAGCGGATCGTCCACCTGCTTCTGACGCAGGAGATCGAGGAGTTCCTCTATCGCGAAGCGGATCTGCTCGACGAGCGCCGCTACGAGGATTGGCTCGCATTGCTCGCCGAAGACATGCGCTACTGGATGCCGATGCGGCGCAATGTCAAATTCGGCGAAGAAGCGCATGAATTCACCCGCGCCGGGCAGGACATCAATTGGTTCGACGAAGGCAAAGAAACCCTGACCCGGCGGGTGAAGCAGATCTTGACCGGCATGCACTGGGCCGAGGAACCGGTCTCACGCATCTCGCACATGGTCTCCAATGTGCGGCTGCTCGAGGTCAATCCTTCGGCGGCCGACCCGCATGAGGTCTCCGTCCGGTGCCGGTTTCTGATCTACCGCAACCGCGTCGAGACCGAGACCGATTTTCTCGTCGGCAAACGCGAGGATCTCCTGCGGCGAACCGGCGGCCAATGGCAGATTGCGCGCCGCAAGATAGTCTTGGACCAGAACGTGCTGCTGACTAAGAACCTAACCTTCTTCTTTTGACCTACGGGCCCGCGGAATGATGCGCGTCCGTAACCGAGTTTAACGCCAGTGGCCAGACGCGAGGCGCATAAGGCGGCAGCGCATCGACAAGCCAAGCGCGGCGAGAACGCGGGCATCTCGCGCGCCCCGTCGATGTTCGCTAGAATATCGCCGAGCGGATGACTTTCACGTGGGAGCGACGATCATGGCGAATGACAAGATGATGGCGCAAATGTCGAAGAAGCCCGGCTTTATCGCCGCGCTCGACCAGAGCGGTGGATCGTCGCCGGGTGCGCTGCGCCTCTACGGCATTCCGGACACCGCCTATAGCGGTGATGAAGAAATGTTCCGGCTGATCCACCAGATGCGGGTGCGCATCATGACCGCCCCGGCCTTTACCGGCGACAAGGTCATCGGTGCGATCCTGTTCGAGGGCACCATGGACGGCGAGGTCCGCGGCAAGCCGACCCCCTCCTATTTGTGGGAAGAGCGCGGTGTCGTGCCGTTTGTCAAAGTCGATCGCGGGCTCGAACCCGAAAAGGACGGTGTCCAGCTGATGCGGCAGATGCCGCAGCTCGACCAGCTGTGCGACCGCGCGGTCAAGCTCGGCGTCTTTGGCACCAAGATGCGCTCGGTCATCAATCTTGCCTCGAAAGACGGCATCGCCGCAATCGCCGCGCAGCAGTTCGAGGTGGGCGCGCAGATCGCCCGGCACGGGCTGATGCCGATCCTCGAACCCGAGGTCTCGATCAACAGCCCGGACAAAAAGGGCGCCGAGTCGATCCTGCTCGACGAATTGAAAAAGCGGACTGACGCATTGCCGGCGGGCCAGCAGGTCATGTTCAAAGTGACCCTGCCCGATGTCGCCGATCTCTACCTGCCGCTCGTCAACCACCCGCGCGTCGTCCGGGTCGTGGCGCTTTCGGGCGGCTATTCCCGCGCCGAGGCGTGCAAAAAGCTCGGCGCTAATCACGGCATGATCGCGAGTTTCTCGCGCGCCCTCGTCCAGGACCTGCGGGTCACGATGAGCGACGCCGAATTCGAGGCCGCACTCGCCCGATCGATCGACGAGAGCTACGCCGCCTCAACGGACAAGACCTGACCGGCGCCGCCCGGGCAAGGCCGCGCACCGGCACACCGCCGCGGGAGTTGGTAGCCGAGCCGTTGGGGTGGTAACGAGGATCCTGGAAGCGA
>JBARIB010000295.1:0-3404 GCA_049799535.1 Allostellaceae bacterium
GTACTGATGATCATCGGTGCCGCTACGCCTCCCGGCCGTCTCGCAGCCTCTGTCTCTTTCGCGGCTGAACTGCTCAACACAAAGCATCCCGATATTCTCGTCGAGGTCTTAAACCTTGCAGACGCGCAGATCGAAACTTGCGACGGAAGGCCGCTGGCCGCTTATGGCGACGCCACACGCCGAGCGGTCGCTCAGATCGCCTCGGCGGCAGCGGTTCTGATCGGCGCCCCAGTGTACCGGGCAAGCTTCCCAGGGGTGTTGAAAAATCTGCTCGACGTCGTCCCGGCGGAGGCTTTGCAAGGAAAGCCGGTCGGCATCATTGCGATGGGCGGGTCCGCACATCACTATCTTGCAGTCGACACCCAGCTGCGGCAGGTGCTGGCCTGGTTCGGGGCTCTGCTCGCGCCGACTGGTGTTTATCTAACCGGCGGCGATTTCACGGATGGGCAGCTCACATCGGAATCGGCACGCAGCGATCTGCTAGCTCTGACCGATACGGTAATAATGCTGTTGCATCGGTTGGACCGCGCCTCGCTTGGTCCGATACCGCTAGCGGCGAAGTTTACCTGATTACCAGGTAAGGATTCTGAGCCACCGGTGCGCGGGCCATTGGGCCTAGCCGCCGAAGGCCGTCATTCGACCTTTTCGAATTTCTGCAGGGAGCGCAGATTGCTTGGGTGTGGCCTGCCAGGGTAAACCTGTGGCCACGCTGTCCAGGAAACCTCACCGACATAGATGTCGCCGTGAGAATCGACCGCGAGACCGTGCGGGGCGAGGAACTTGCCGAGTTCGGTGCCGGCCGGCGTGTCGCCAAAGCGGCCGATCAGCTTGCCTCGGTGGTCGACAATGCTGACCCTGGGGCCGAGATTGGGGATATCGCGGCTCACCGCGGCGGCAGGACCGACTTCACCGATGTAGCAAATCGGCTGGTGATCATAAGGCATGTATAGGCCGCAGGGCCGATGCAGGTTCTTCCACTGCGTCTCGTACTCGCCATTGCCATCGAACACCTGGACGCGATGGTTCTCGCGGTCGGCGACATAGACCCAGCCATCGGCGTCGCAGCAGATGTTGTGGACAATGTTGAACTCGCCCTTACCGGTGCCGGGCTCGCCCCACGACATTAGCAATTTGCCGTCGGGCGAGTATTTGTGCACTCAGGCGTTGCCGTAGCCGTCTGAGACGTAGATCTCACCCTTCGGTGAGAGCGCCGTATGGGTACAGCGATGAAAAGGCTCGCCGCTCATAAAGGGCGCCGGCTTGCCGGGAACCCCGAGCTCCAACAGCACCTTGCCGTCGAGGGTGACCTTGCGCACGAAATGGCCGCCATCGTCGGTCAGGAACATCGTGTCGTCTGGGGCCATATGGACGCCGTGGGCTCGCGGATACTGGCCCTCTCCCCAAGACCGCAGAAAGTTACCGGCGTGGTCGAAGACAATCATCGGGTGCTCACCGCGATTAAAGACATAAACATTGTCATGATGGTCGACGCCGACCCCGCCGACTTCCTTGAAGGACCACCCGTCTGGCAACTTTACCCACTCGGCATTGACGCGGTATTGGAATCGGCCGCTCCCGACGCTCATTGAACGCCCCTTCGCTTGTGCATCCGTTCAAAACGAGCATCGCGATCCGAGCGACAAAGGCAAGTGCCCGCGTCGACCTTCGCTTTCGGCGGGCACCGGCGTTATGGAGGTATTAGTGATCGGCGCTGTGGACGAGGTCCAAGGATGTGATGACGCCGAGATCGAGTGCTGTTTTAGCCACCGGCTCGCAGTCAAATACTGAGCGCAGAGATTGGTCTCCCTCGCAAATGAAGGTCGACGCGCCAGCAAGCCTCACCAGACCCGGATGAAAGAAATGGATCATCCCGCGGCTATACGGAATATTGATCCAGCGCTCCACCAGCAGCGGGTCGGCTTTGCCGTCACTGAATTTGATGATCCAATCGCGCAGACCGTATTGGCGTACCAGAGCGGCGTTGAGATGTCCCCTCCGATCATAATGCCCGTGAAATCCGACATTGTTGTTGTCCGGCACGTAATCGTCGGTGAAGTATCGCGTGCTGCCGCCGAGAAACATCCGCGAGCACGAAGAGTAACAATAGCCTGACACTGCCGTACGTAAACCGTGCTCACGCAGAAGTTCACCCACCCGATAACCGGCTGGCGCATTTCCGCCCGGAGAGTTGCGTAATATCACCGTGTCAATGCTGGGTGTCTTCGCGAGAGCCGCGCGGACCTTGTCCGGCTCATCGCCCACCACTGGGCCACTCAGGATCATCTGATTCCCGACGATCTTCAGCTCCATCGCCAGCGACCATGTCGGCAGAAAAACCAATATCGCAGTCAGCAAAAACGCCGGCGCGATGATCCTGCAGGTCAAGATCCCTGAACGGCGAGCCCAGCGGACCGTCTGACCCTTCCATCCTGCAAGCGGCGCGGAAATTCGATTTAAATAGACCGAATGTCTATGGCGCATGCTCGATGGCCTCTAAGAACCGGATGTAGGTTTCCGGCAGTCTATGGGCCCGAGCGCCTTCACGAATCAGCGTGATGTATCGCAACGACGGCTTGCCATCGACTTCCTTGCCTTGCGCCGTGTAAGTAATCGCCTGAAGGAGGCGATTATCCGCGTCTTGGACTTCGACGACGATATGTTGATAACCCCGACCCGGCACTCCCTCCGTCGAGTCCAGGCGCAGTAGTTCACGTCTCGTGATGCGGTAAAGCACGCCCCAAACCTCCGCTTCCGGATCGGGTTGCAGATTAGCGGGCGCGGATCTGCCTCTGGGCCGGCCATCGAGATTGAAGCGAAGTCGGTAGCCCTTGATGCGGCCAGAACGACACTCGAGTGTCCGTATGCCGCGTCGAACCCGAAAAGTGCTCTCGTCCATATTGGCGCCGTAGGCGAAATACCAGACTTCATCCGTCGCTCTGCCGAGAAGGCGAGCGCCTCGGCACCGGTAAAAGCAGCGCGAGAGCAGCCAGGATCTCACGATCATCCGCCGCAGCTTGACGGACAACCTCATTGCCGCCGCTCTCGCGGCAGTGCCAGACGGTTGCAGTCCCTCAGCCGAGCCCGAGCTTTGGGCGGACCCAGTCGCCGAGGCGCCGGATCGCAGCATCGGCTTCCGGCGCGGTGCCGGCGAGGAACTGGAAGACGTGCTGCATCTCCGGCACGATCTCCAGCGTCACCTCCACGCCGGATTTGCGCGCGACATCCGCCAGCCTGCGGCTGTCGTCGAGCAATGTCTCTTCGGCCCCGACCTGGATGTACATCGGCGGCAAGCCCTTGAGGTCGGCATGCAGCGGATTGGCGAGTGGGTCCCGGCGGTTGCCGCTTTCGCCGAGAAAAGTCCCGGCCATCCCCTGAATTAGATCGCGTGTGACGATAAGGTCCTT
>JBARIB010000296.1:0-1787 GCA_049799535.1 Allostellaceae bacterium
GCTACAAATACTACCGCGGCATGGGCTCCACCGGGGCGATGGCGCGCGGTTCAGCCGACCGCTATTTCCAGCAAGAGGTAACCAGCAGCCTCAAGCTCGTCCCGGAAGGTGTCGAGGGCCGCGTGCCCCACAAGGGACCGGTTGGCAATATTGTGCATCAATTGATCGGCGGCTTGCGGGCGGCGATGGGCTATACCGGCAACAGCACGATCCGCGAGATGCAGAAGAATTGCACCTTTGTCCGGATCACGCCCTCCGGACTGCGCGAAAGCCATGTCCACGACGTCGCGATGACTCGCGAGGCGCCCAACTATTCGCAGGACCGTTGACCCCCGGAGCGCGGGTCGCGGCCGCGATCGACATATTGACGGCGATCGACACTGGCGATCGCCCGGCGGATGATGTTGCCGCCGAGTACTTCCGCAGGCGGCGCTACATCGGCGCCAAGGATCGGGCAGATATAGCCAACCACGTTTATGGGGTGTTGCGGCATCGCGCGGCGCTCGACTGGTGGATTGCCAAGCACCGGGTGCAAGTCGCAGCTCGCAGCCGAGTTTTCGCAAAGCTCGCGCTGGTCGAGGGGTGGCGCCCTGATGAAATCGCAGCTTGCTGTGATGGCGATCGCTTCCGGCCGGCGCCGCTCGGACGGGAAGAAGAACGGCTGGTTCGGGGTCTCGAAGGCCGTACGTTGCTCCATCCAGAGATGTCGCGCGCGACAGCCAATGACCTGCCGGGGTGGCTCGCGCCCTATCTGGAGCGGGTTTTCGACAAGGGGCTAGAGAGGGAAGTCGCCGCGCTCAACGCGCCCGCGCCGACCGATCTGCGCGTCAATCTGCTCAAGACCGACCGCGGGAAAGCGCACCGCGCGCTTGCCGCCGAAGGTATCAAATCCGATCCGACGCCGTGGTCGCCGCTCGGTCTGCGGCTGCGCGAGCGGGTGCCGCTCGGCAATTTGACCGTCTTCAGAGAGGGGCTCGTCGAGGTGCAGGACGAAAGCTCGCAGGTCGCGGCGCTGCTCGCCGATGCGCGCCCGGGAATGCGGGTCGTCGATTTCTGCGCCGGGGCGGGCGGAAAGACCTTGGCATTGGCCGCCGGCATGGCCAATCGCGGCAAGCTTGTTGCCTGCGAGGTGTCAGCCTGGCGCCTCGAGCGCTCGGGACGCCGACTGCGCCGGGCCGGGGTCAGCAATGTCGAACGCCGGGCGCTCAAAGACGAGCGCGACAAATGGGTCAAGCATCATGCCGGCAGCTTTGATCGCGTCTTTGTCGATGTCCCCTGTCTCGGCACCGGCACCTGGCGGCGCAACCCCGATGCCAAATGGCGCATGCGCCCCGAGGATCTGAGCGAGCTCATCGAACGCCAGCAAGCGATTCTGCGCAGCGCCGCCCGGCTCGTGCGCCCCGGCGGACGCCTTATTTACGCCACCTGTTCGCTGCTGCGCGAAGAAGACGAAACTCAGGCGGAGGCCTTTCTCGCCGCCGAGGCCGATTTTGCGCTATGGCCGGCGGGACGCGCCTGGGAAGAGACAATCGGCGGCGCCTCGCCGGGCGGCGAGCAATATCTGCGGCTCACCCCCGCAAGGCACGGTACCGACGGCTTCTTTGTCGCGATCTTCGAGCGCCGACCATGTCCGATCGCGTCCTGATCCTCGATTTCGGCAGCCAGGTCACACAGCTGATCGCGCGACGAGTGCGCGAGAGCGGGGTCTATTGCGAAATCCAACCTTACACGATCTCCGAAGATCGGATCCGCGAGTTTGCCCCGCGCGGGATCGTCCTGTCGGGCGG
>JBARIB010000297.1:0-2908 GCA_049799535.1 Allostellaceae bacterium
ACGGCAGATAGGCCTCGAGCGCCTGGATCGTCGAATAGTGGCTACCCGATTGCCAGCCGACCGAGATCGGCACATCGGCGAGATCGGCCGGGTCGCGGATCGGCGAGTCCGCCGCCACGAAGATGCCCGCCGGTGCCACCGAATAGAGATCGGCATAGAGCCGACCGTGGCCGGCCGAGGCCGCAACGTTCACAGTCCAATGGCAGGCGCAGCTGACATCGGCGCTGCGGCCGCGCTCGAAGGATTGGTAGGCGCCGACCCGCTGGCCGCCCATGTCGTGATGCCGGCCGCCGGTTGCGCGGATGTGCTCGCGAAATTCGTAATCGAGCCCTTCGGCCGCGAAATATCCCTTCTCCTCGGCAATCCATTCTTGCAACCGGAAATGCGGCTCGATGATGAATTTCGGCATTGCTTTGCTCCTCTTTTCGACCGCTCCATTACCACAAAAGCCGGGGATGCGGGCCGGATGTCCGAGGGCCGATTGTGAAGCGGTGGCGAAGCGGGCAGTATCAGGGTCAGCGCAATAGGGGAGGATGAAGTGCAGCTGAGCCGCGAGGAATTGATCCGGGCCTATCGTGACATGGTCACGATCCGCCGCTTCGAAGAGCGCGTGCAGGAGGAGTTCTCGAAGGGCGGCATCCCTGGTTTTGTGCATCTCTATGCCGGCGAAGAGGCGGCTGCGGTCGGGGTGTGCATGCATCTGGGGCCGCAGGACTATATCGCCAGCACCCATCGCGGGCACGGCCACAGCATCGCCAAGGGCTGCGATGCGACCCTGATGATGCAGGAACTGTTCGCGAAGAAGACCGGGCTGTGCGGCGGCAAGGGCGGCTCGATGCATATCGCCGATCTCGACCATGGCATGCTCGGCGCCAACGGCATTGTCGGCGGCGGACCGCCCTTGGTGATCGGCGCGGCGCTCACTGCCAAGACATTGGGACGTAATACCGTCGCGGTCTCGTTCACCGGCGATGGTGGCTCAAACCAGGGCACCACTTTCGAGGCGATGAATATGGCGGTGGTATTGAAACTGCCGGCGATCTTTGTGTTCGAGAACAACCAATACGGCGAAGGCACCGCGTTTGAATACGCCGTCGGCAGCCGCGATATCGCTGGGCGTGCCGCCGGCTTCGGTCTGCCGAGCGTAAAGGTCAGCGGCGATGATTTCTTCGCGGTGCACGAGGCCGCGCGAGAGGCCATCGAACGGGCTCGCGCCGGCGGCGGCCCAAGCGCGATCGAGGTCGATACCTGCCGCTTCTACGGCCACCATTCGGGCGACGCGCAGCTCTATCGCGGCAAGGACGAGGTGCGACGCCTGCGCCAGGAGCGCGATTGCCTGAGACACTTCCGCCGCCGCGTCGGCGAGGCGGGACTGCTCGATGCAGCCGAGCTCGACCGGGTCGAAAGCGAAGTCGGCGCGCTGATCGACCATGCGGTCGAGATCGCGCGGGCGGCGCCACCGCCCGACCCCGATGCGCTGTTGCGTGACGTCTACGTGTCGTACTGAGGGAGCGCGCGATGGCAATGAAATCGATACGTCAGGCGCTCAACGAGGCGCTCGCGCAGGAAATGCGGCGCGATCCGCGCGTTATCGTGATCGGCGAGGATGTCGCCGGCGGGGCCGGCTCACAAGGCCAGCGCGACGCTTATGGCGGGGTTCTCGGCGTCACCAAGGGGCTCATCGGTGAATTCGGCGAGGGCCGCGTCATCGACACGCCGATAACCGAGTCGGCGATCATGGGCGCCGCCGCCGGCGCCGCGGTCACAGGATTGCGTCCAGTTGCGGAATTGATGTTCTGCGACTTCCTTGGCGTCTGCTTCGACCAGATCCTCAACCAGGCGGCAAAATTCCGCTACATGTTCGGCGGCAAGGCAAAGACGCCATTGGTGATCCGGACGATGATCGGCGCCGGCCGCAGCGCCGCGGCGCAGCATTCGCAGAGCCTCTACCACATCTTTACTTCGGTACCCGGGCTCAAATGCGTTGTGCCGTCCAACGCCTATGACGCCAAGGGACTGCTGATCGAGGCGATCCGCGACGACGACCCGGTGATTTTTTGCGAACACAAATTAATGTACGATTTGCGCGCCGAGGTCCCGGACGATCCCTATACAATCCCGTTCGGCGAGGCCAACATTGTGCGCGACGGCGACGACGTGACCGTCGTTGCACTTTCCCGCATGGTGAACTACGCCGACGAAGCCGCCGACACGCTCGCCAAGGAAGGGATCGAGTGCGAGCTGATCGACCCCCGCACGACCTCGCCGCTCGACGAAGACACGATCCTCGAAAGTGTCGAGCGCACTGGGCGGCTCGTGGTCGTCGACGAGGCGACGCCGCGCTGCAGCATGGCGGCCGATATTTCGGCGCTGGTCGCTGACAAGGCTTTCGCCGCGTTGAAGGCCCCGGTCAAACGCGTAACCGCTCCACATACCCCGGTGCCGTTCGCGCCATCGCTCGAGAAGCTCTACATCCCGAGCCCCGAGCGGATCGCCGACACAGTGCGCGAGGTCTACGGGTACGGGAGGTAGGCCGCTACAGCGGTCATTGCGAGGAGCGCAGCGACGAAGCAATCTCGATGGGCCGAGGTTTAGGCCGGCGCGAGATTGCTTCGCTTCGCTCGCAATGACGAAGGGAATTGCAAATGAC
Source organism: Allostellaceae bacterium (assembly GCA_049799535.1). Lineage (GTDB taxonomy): Bacteria > Pseudomonadota > Alphaproteobacteria > ATCC43930 > CGMCC-115725 > AP-15. The sequence continues at coordinate 2,651 of JBARIB010000297.1, forward strand.
CAGCGCTGAAATCACCGCGATCACAATGCCGAAATGGGGTCTGACGATGACCGAGGGCACGGTCGTCGGGTGGCTTAAGCAGCAAGGCCAGGCCTTTACCGCGGGCGAGGAGATTCTCGAGATCGAAACCCCCAAGATCACCAATGTCGTCGATCTGCCCCAGGGCGGCACCTTGCGCCGGATCGTGGCGCCAGCCGGCGCGACGTTGCCGGTCGGCGCGTTGCTAGCGGTCGTTGCGCCGCAGGAGATTCCTGAACG
>JBARIB010000298.1:0-2369 GCA_049799535.1 Allostellaceae bacterium
AGCGAGGGCACTCAAAACGTTTACCTCCGCGCCGTAAGGCGACTCGCAGTCCACTTCGACACGCCGCCGGACGTCTTGAATGAAGCGCAAGTCCGCGACTACTTGCTTCACCTCAAGAACGACAGAATGTACGCCTCCAGCACGCTGGGCATCGCCTACAGCGCCATCAAGTTCTTCTACTCCCACACCGCGCCCCGCGACTGGCCCACTCTCCAGCGAATCCGCGTCCAGAAGGAGAAAAAGCTGCCCGACGTGCTCTCGATCGACGAGGTGCGACAACTCCTCGGTGCCGTCCGCAAACCCCGCTACAGGACCTATTTCTCGACGGTCTACTCGCTGGGCCTGCGGCGCAACGAAGGTCTCCACTTACAGGTCCGCGACATTGACAGCGCACGGATGCTGGTGCACGTCCACCGTGGCAAGGGCGCCAAGGATCGCTTCGTGCCACTGCCCGCCCGCACTTTGGCCCTGCTCCGCGAATACTGGGTGACCCACCGCAACCCGGTCTGGCTGTTCCCGGACATCGGCAGCGACCAACGCCAGGCTGTGTCATCCGACCGCCCCATGTCGAAGGACGGCGTACAGCATGCGATGCAGCGGGTGGTGCACCAGTTGGGCATACGCAAAGCGGTGTCAATCCACACGTTGCGGCACAGCTACGCCACCCATCTTCTGGAGGCCGGGGTCAACCTGCGGTTGATCCAGCAGTACCTGGGCCACAGCTCGCTGCAAACGACGATGGTTTACCTCCATCTCACCACCGTCAGCCAGGAGCAGGCGGTCGCCGTGATCAACAAGCTGATGGAACCATAGCCCATGCCGACCATCGCCGACGTCTTGCGGCGGTACGGCGGGCAATATCTCGAGCGGTTCGGCGCCACCATGCCCAGGGAGCACAAGAAGGTGCTGCACGCGATCACCGCGTGCCGCACAGGCGAACTCGGGACCGTGCTCTACGTCTGCCAATCCTGCGGGGAGATCCACGCGATCGGCCGATCGTGCGGCAACCGGCATTGCCCGACCTGCCAGCACGAGAAGACCAAGGCCTGGCTCGAGAAGCAGACCGACCGCCTGCTGCCGTGCCCCTACTTTCTGGTCACCTTCACGCTGCCGGCCGAGCTGCGCGCGCTGGCCCGAAGCCATCAGCGCGTGATGTACGCCGCCCTGTTCGAGGCTTCCAGCCAGGCGCTGCGCGCCTTGGCCGCGAACCCGAGATTTGTGGGCACCGATCGCCTCGGCTTCTTCGGTGTTCTGCATACTTGGGGCCGGACGCTGGAGTATCACCCGCACGTGCACTACGTGGTGCCGGGTGGCGGGATCGACGAGGGTGGCAATCGCTGGCTGCCCTCCCGGGCTGATTTCCTCGTGCCGGTGGAGGCTTTGTCCATCCTCTTCCGCGCCAAGTTCCGCGACATCCTGGAGCGCGAGAACCTGCTTCACCTGGTCCACCCGGCGGCCTGGCAGCGCGACTGGGTAGTACACTCGCGGGCCGCCGGCGACGGCCGAGCCTCACTGCGCTATCTCGCCCCGTACGTCTTCCGAGTGGCGATCGGTAACCGCCGGATCGTCTCCTGCGAGGATGGCAACGTCACCTTCACCTACCGCCGCGTCGGATCCACACGACTGCGGAAGATGTCGCTGGACGCGATGGAATTCCTCCGCCGCTTCCTCCAGCACGTCCTGCCCGCCGGGTTCCAGAAGGTACGGCACTACGGATTCCTGAGCCCCAATTGTGCGACATCGATCGAGGCGGTGCGCTGGATGGTGACGGTGCACAACCAGGCAAAATTCGTACTGCTGGCAAAGCGGACCGAAGAACCTGCCGCACAGCCCGTACCGCGTTGCCCCTCGTGCGGCGGCCCGATGGTCCTCCTGGAATTCGTGCCGGTCCTGGCACCATTCGATACGAGCTAACCCGATGATCGATGTGAACCTGTTCGAAACCTGTTCTCGCATGGCTTCGCGATGTCGCAGCCCGCTCGCGGTGCGCGCCGGCGTCGGTTTCAGGTTCATTTCAGACTGTCCCAGGGATCATCTGGACACCCAGAGGACCCTGCGCCACACCGCGCCGCAGTGTTCATCTTACCTCTCATTGCCCTTCGACCCCCCCTATCCGCTCCTCTAATCGCTCCCTCACCCATCCCGCCCGAAAGCGTTACCCATAGTCAACCGGCTGCGGGATCACCGCCGGGCTTCTTGAACGTGGATTGGAGGTCCGGCTTCGCGGACTCCAATCCATAAACGTTTTGCGCGTTCTGAGCGAGGAATCTTCGAGGGAGTGCCCGATGCGAATCGCCTTTGATCCCCAGCGTCGGTTCGATTGTCCTCCGGTCCTTGAGGTCCGGCTCAACACATCGTGTCGCGACGAG
>JBARIB010000299.1:0-2450 GCA_049799535.1 Allostellaceae bacterium
CGCCAGAGCCAATGGCGTTACGTTCGAAGGTGCTGTGCCGGCCGAGCACGAGGTCTATTTTTCGATCGCCGATTCGACGCGTTTTCGGGCGCCGACGATGACGCTGACGTATCAGGGCGGGGTCGATATCGAGGAGCTCGATCCGAACCAGGTTGCCCGGATCCCGTTCGATCCGCTGACTGGCCTCAAGGCATTCGTCGTCGCCAATGCGCTGTCGGACCTCAACGCGCCGAGGCCGCTCATCTCACCGCTGGTGCAGCAGCTCCCGAAGCTTTGGGAACTCTACCACAATTTCGGCATCACGACATTGGAGCTCAATCCGATCCGCATGCGCCCCGAGCGCGGCCGGCTCGTCCCCGTCGCCTGCGATTTCAAATGCGGCTTTGACCGGGACGACCCGCGTTGGCAGCGCCTCGATCTGCCGCCGCACCTCTTCGCGGTCGACTATTCCGATTTCGAGCAGGAGATCAATCAGCTGCGCACTTATCAGGGGCAGAGAGATGTTTATGTGATCAATGCGGCCGGCACGATCCTGGCGCCGACCTTTGGCGGCGGCGCCAACTCGCTGGTCACGCAAATGCTGGGCGACGACGCGATCATCTCCTCGGATTTCGGCGGCAACCCGCCCTACGAGAAGATGAAAGAGGTCGCGCGCATCTGCTTCAAGCACTGGCTGAAGCAGAGCAATGTCCTGTTCCTGATCGGCGGCAAGTCGAACAATACCGACATTTTCGCGACCTTCCGCGCGATCGCCGACGCATTGCGTGAGCATGTGAGCCGGAACGGTCCGACGCCGCTCTACGTGGTTGCCGGCCGCGGCGGTCCAAATCTCGTCCGCGGGATGGCGGCGCTGCGCGACACCTGCGAAGCGCTGGGGCTGCCCTACCGGTTCTTTGGCTTCGACTCCGATATGAGCGAGGTCATCGCCTATGCCCGTGCGGCAGACGCGTGGATGAAATCGGACGGGCGCGAGCAGATGGCGGCGCATCTCGGCCTCGCCGCCGCCCCGCTCACGGCCTGACGCCCTCCTTCCCATTCCAATTGCAAAGGATCCCGACCATGGCTCGCAACGGTGTCGGAAACTTCAAATACTATGTCGGCATCAGCTCCCTCGCGCAGATTGCAACACGCGAGGATCGTGTCTGCGTTCTCAACATCCTCGGCGGCGAGTCGAGCGAAGTCACCCCGGTGGGGCACGCCTATTCGGGTGGCAACGTCGTGTTCGGCACGTCGCCGGGGCGGCGCGGGCAGATATTGGAGACACCGAACGGCAACATCCCCGTCTACAACAATGTGCGCGAAGGCCTCGATGCCGGCCATCGCTTCAACTGTGGCGTCGTCTACCTGCCGCCTTCGTCCGCGCGGGACGGTGTTGCGGAGCTGATCCGCGTCAATCCGGATCTCGAAAAGATCTTCATCGTCACTGAGAAGATGTCGGTGCATGACGCGCGGGAGATCCGCGCAATGGGCCAGCAGAACGGCATCGATATTTTCGGCGGCAACAGCCTCGGTGTCGCGGACGCATGGAACCAGGTGCGCATTGGTGGCGCGCTCGGCGGGGACGCGCCGGCGGAGGCGCTGAAGAAGGGCTCGGTTGCGATCTTCTCGAACTCGGGCAACTTCACCAGCACGATTGCGACCTATTTGCGCCTCGCCGGCTGGGGCACGACAACGGCGATCTCCAGCGGCAAGGACATCTATATTCAATACGGCGCACCCGAATTCGCCTTCGCGCTCGCCAACGACGCGCGCAGCCAGGCCGCCGTGCTTTATGTCGAGCCGGGCGGCTATTACGAGCTCGACGCCGAATTTACCAAACCCGTCGTCGCCTGCATCGTCGGACGCTGGAAAGCAAAGCTGACGCGCGCTGTCGGGCATGCCGGCGCATTGGCCGGCGGCGACGACGATGCCGCCGCCAAAGAACGCTGGTTCCGGGAAAAATTTGCCGTCGACGGTGTCTTTACCCCCGAAAACCCAGTCTTCTCGCGGTCCGGCGCGGTCGTCACCAATATTGCCCACATTCCGGCGGCGCTGACGGCGGTCATGCGCGAGAACGGCGTGCAGCCCGATTTCGCTTCGGAGGGCAGTCTCGCGCTGAAGCCCTGGTTCGGTTCGAGCCAAGGATTGGCTCTGCCGCCCGAGCTCGACTTCCCCGTCGTCGAGGCGACGCCGCCCTACAACGAGCAGATCGCCCAGCTTGCAAAGCAACTCGGTGCCGTCTTCCCGCGGCAGGTAATGAAAGACGCCTCCGGCGCTTCGCAAATGGACCCGAAAACGCAGGTAACCAGCCTGCACGGCGTCTCAATGCTCGATGCTGCCCGCAACACCCTCGAGGGCAATCTGTGCCTCGCGCTGCTGCGTGAGGCCGGCGGCGAGAACGACCGTGCCCTCGTCACCACGGTCGTCGGCGCCGAGGTCAACCTGTACGGCACGCCGGCTTTGGCTGCCGC
>JBARIB010000300.1:0-2041 GCA_049799535.1 Allostellaceae bacterium
GAGGTACGCCGGCGAGCCCGACATGCCCGAAAGCTCGGTCAGAGCGTGCGGGTGTATCCTGTTGGCGACCGCAAGCTTGCGCGGCGCCCATCTCCAAAGCGCTCAGTCCGCTTACGAGCGGGCGTGCATAGGTTTGACGCCGGCCGAAATCGAACAAGCCAGGTCCTTTGCGCAAAGCTGGAGGCCGTGTCGACCGATCGGTCCCACAATTCTGGGTCCGCGAGAAAGGCGCGGGACAATACTAGTGGTGCCGCGCTCGCTGGACGGCTGATGGAGACGAAGTCCTTTCGGGATCACCCACGACACCAGGCTGGCAAGACATCGCCGCGCATCCCTCCATAACCTGTTATAGGCTGAAACACTGCCGTCCGGTTAAGCGAGCGGTGTCTGCCGATAAAGGTATGATTTTGCACGCGATTTTGGCGATTTAACGTGGTGTCGATTTGAATTCGATCTGGCACTTTTCGGAGGGTTTCCGAGGAGGTGCCAGTGAACAGTGGCAAGACGCTTTTCGCCCAGCTCATGGATTTTCTGCCATGGAGCACATTCACACGGATTGTTTCGCGGTATGGCGGGGATTGGCGGGTGCGGACATTGTCCTGCGCCGAGCAGTATCGAGCCATGGCGTTTGCCCAGTTGACCTACCGGGAGAGCCTGCGCGACATCGAGACCTGCCTGTCGGTGCAGGCTGCCAAGCTCTACGCCATGGGGTTCGGCGACCCGGTGCGACGCTCGACCTTGGCCGATGCCAATGAGGCGCGCGACTGGCGCATCTACGCGGAATTGGCTCAGCGACTGATCGCCCAGGCGAGACGGCTGTACACCAACGAGGATTTGGGTTTCGATCTCGCCGATACGGTCTATGCGCTCGACTCGACGACCATCGATCTTTGTCTGGCCGTCTTTCCGTGGGCGCATTTCCGCACGACCAAGGCGGCGGTCAAGATGCACACGCTGCTGGATTTACGCGGCAACATCCCGAGCTTCATCCACGTTTCTGACGGCAAGCTGCACGACGTCCACGCTCTCGACCTACTGCTCCCGGAAGCGGGCGCCATCTACGTCATGGATCGCGGCTACGTCGATTTCGCCCGCCTCCATGGGCTGCATCTCGCCGGCGCCTTCTTCGTTACCCGCGCCAAATCGAACATGAATGCCCATCGCGTCTATTCGGCCCCGACCGACCGGGCGACCGGGATCATCTGCGATCAGACCATCGCGCTCAACGGTCACTATACCAGCCAGCATTATCCCGAACACCTGCGGCGCATCCGGTTGCGCGATGCCGAGTCAGGAAAAACCCTGGTGTTCCTCACCAATCAGTTCGGTTTGCCGGCCGCGACCGTCTGCGCCCTCTACAAGAGCCGATGGCAGGTCGAGCTGTTCTTCAAGTGGATCAAGCAGCATCTGCGGATCAAGCAGTTCTTCGGGACATCCGAAAACGCGGTGAAAACCCAGATCTGGATCGCCGTCTCGGTCTACGTCCTCGTCGCCATCGTCAAGAAGCGCCTCAACCTCGAAGCCTCGCTCTACACATTGCTCCAGGTCCTCTCGGTCAGGCTCTTCGAAAAACTACCGTTAGATCAAGCGCTTACCCATGACGGCGCCAAAGGCGCTACTTCGCAAATAACTAACCAATTGGATTTGTTCGCTTATTGACCGGACAGCAGTGACGCTTGCACGTTCTGAACTCCGGGAGGCGTGGGGCGCCTCCGCCGTGAACAGACGGGTGTTGTCGCACCCGTACAGCAGCTTCAGAAAATACGCCGGCACCCCGCTCCAGTCCCACATTTTGCCGATCATCCCGGTCGGTGCGCAGCTCAGCCCCGACAGCAACCTCACGCCCGAGCACCTGGGCAAGATCCCGGGCCGCTACAATGCGCAGACGGGGTGCTGGGCCGGGTTCGATTGGCAGAACAACAATGCCACAGCGACGCAGCTCGAGCGCTGGGAGGACCAGCAGCTCGATACCGGTCCGACTGCGGTTGGCATGCGCACAGTCGAGTTCCCTGTTCTCGATGTCGACAGTGACAATAGAGAG
>JBARIB010000301.1:0-2763 GCA_049799535.1 Allostellaceae bacterium
CGCGGATCTCGACCGGCCGGCCAATTTGCCGTTGCTTGGCGGCGATTGTGGCTGCGGTTTCCGCCGCAGTCCGGTCGAACGGCAGCACGCGCCCGCCGAGGATATCGTCAATGGCGCGATCGAAGGCCTCACAGAGTCGGTCGCGCCGGCGGCCCGGCGCCAGAAGCGCCAGGCCGAAACGAATTTCGAAGATTGTGATTGCCGTCGTCCAGATTGATTCCGGTGGTTGTGCATCAAACCAGCGCTCGACGGCGGGTTCGCCCGCGACGCGCATCATGGCTGACAGTACATTGGTATCGATGAGGATCATCAGAATATAGCCGGCTTTGCCGGTTGACCGCGCCATTCGGGAATGTCCTCTTCCAGCCCGATATCGCCGAACAAGGCGCGCAGACGCTTGCCGAGAGGCTCGGTTTTTTGTGGCTCGTCCCGGACGGCGTTGCGCAGGATTTCGCGCACTTCCTCTTCAGTGCTCCGACCGTGTTGTCTGGCACGTTGTTGCAGCTTCGCCTTCACGTCGTCGTCAAGGTTGCGAACCACCAGCTGAGCCATCACTTGCCTCCCATTTGATATCATGATATCCTCGTTCTGATGGCTATTGCAAGACTCATTGCCTCCCCGGGTTAGGTGGGGTTGACGGAACTCGCTGACGCCGTTCCCGGTGCGGGTCGCCGTTGCCAGCGCCACAGTTTCGCCGGGTCCTATGTTCTTGTTTCGTACCCAGGATACCGGAAGGAAACATGTCGACAGCTCGTTTGAACAGGGAGGCCGGGGATGCCCCGGCTGATCGGGCCGAAAGTTTACCGCCCGCGAAAGCCTCGCTGGCGCGCGCAATCGCGGCTGTGAAGAGGGCCCAGAAAGAGGTCGAGGCAGCGCAAAGGCCCGTCGAAACGGCTTAAGAGCGTTCGACACGCGCGCCGATTAAGCACGGTCGAGGCACCATTTTTCCCTCGCTATCTGTTCATCGTTCTCAATCTCGCCCGCCATCAGTGGCGCAGTGTCAACGGCACTTTCGGGGTATCGCGGTTGGTGATGCGGGGCGATCAGCCGCATCCGGTTCCGCACGGAGTGGTCGAGGCGCTGATTGCGGCAGCCGACGCGCGCGGCATTCTGGAACTCGGTCGCAAACTTCAGGTAGGCGGGCGGGTGCGTCTCATGGCGGGCCCATTCGCCGATCAACTCGCGATATTGGACGATCTGGACGACTCCGGACGCGTCCGGGTGCTTCTCGACATTCTTGGACGGCCAGTGGCAATTTCGACAGGGGCAAACAACGTAATCCCGGTTTCGTGAATTGCCCACGAGGGAGCCTGGATGCGCTGCTCCCAAAGAGGATGTGTTCGTTGCTACCTGATCCTGGGCGATGACTGGCTGATTTCGTCGACCAGGCTGCGCCAGCGTTCGAAAGCGTGCCGCCGAGTAAAATGAACTTCGAGCATCGCGCGTGCGCGACGCCCCATTTCGGCCAGGCGGCCGGGGTCTGCACGAAGGTGCCGCAGCCTGTCGGCGAGAAGCTCTCCCTGACCAGGCTCGACGACGACTCCGCAATTGTGCCGCCGGACAAGCTGCCCGACTTCGCCGTCGGACGCGCCGACCGCGATGATAGGTCGGCCGGCGGCGGCAATGCCATAGAGCTTGCTCGGCACTATAAGGCCTTCGAGTTCGGGCCTTAGCGAAATCAGATGGATGTCAGCAACGCCGAGGGAAAGCCTTAGTATCTTTCTCTCCTGATAGGGAAGAAAGCGAAACAGATGGTCCAGCCCACGCCGGCGCGCAGAGTGAGCAAGCTCGGCAAATTTCTTACCGCCACCTATAAAAAGAAAGCACAGGTGCTGGTCACTGCGTAAGCTTTCTGCCGCAGCGAGCACCGTTGCGAACTCGTGTCCCCTGCCGAGATTTCCCGAATACCCAACGACGAACCGGTCTCCGAGCCCCCATTCCCGGCGCAGCGGGTTGTTAAGAGGCGCTACGGGCTGGATCTCCTCGTCATCGCACCAGTTCGGGATCACGTGGATAGTTTCCGGTGCGATGCCGCGGTTGCGGACGACCTCCGCCATGCGTTCCCCAACCACTACATTCGCATCGGCCGCCCTTAACGAGGCGTCTCGCAGTTGGAGGAGCCCCCGACCGAGCGGACCCTTGGTAAATGGCACGCCTAGTTCCATGGCGACTTCCGGATAAAGATCCTGCAGCCAGTTGACGAGATGGAGGCCACGGCGGTTCGCCGCGTGCTTTGCTGCGACGCAAAGCAGCGGCGGGTCTGTTTTTGCTACCAGCACATCGCCGGGTTTCGCCCAGGCAAGAACCGAACGGTACGCCGCGATATAAAAGGAGAAATAGTCGAAGCCGCGACCGATCAAAGCAGACCGGCCAAACCGAGTGGTGGACATCCGGTGTATCGCCACGCCGCCGATTGAGTCTACCTCAGGCAGCTGGGCACGCGGGTCATCATAGCGCTGTTGGCTTGTGATGACACGCACGTCGATCCCGCAGTCTGTCAAATGGAACGCGAGATCCGTGAGGATTTGACTCGTCGCGGAATGGTCCGGGAAAAAGAAGCGGTTGAGAAATATAATCCGCTTTGCCGCCGATCGCGCCATCTCCGATGCTTCGGCTGCGAGGCTGCTCCGGCTCCCCGGCTCATCAAGTGCCCTGGTCTGTCGCTCCCGTGCAGCCCTAGGGTGCCCAGAGAAGGCTGACGAAAGCATTATCGAGATTGCGCGATCAGCGCCTTGCGGGCCTGCTGTCGCAGCGGATTGCTAA
>JBARIB010000302.1:0-8061 GCA_049799535.1 Allostellaceae bacterium
CCCCGGTTTCCTCGAAGCGTTGCGAACCCAATGCCGGGTGATCCATGCTCTGATTATCCGTGAAACCCGCACCCGGTTCGGCGATTCCAGGCTCGGATACGGCTGGGCACTGCTCGAGCCGATCTTGCACATTCTGATGCTGTCTTTGGTGTTCGCAGTTCTGATGCACGGTCGACCACCAATCGGCGACCACTTTTTCATCTTCTATTACACCGGGATCGTTCCTTATCATTTGTTCGTCCATACGAGCACCAGCATGACCTACGCGATCACGAGCAACGGGTCATTGCTGCAATTGCCGCTGGTCGGCACTTTCGACGTGCTGATGGCGCGGGGCCTGCTTGAGCTCATCACCGACACACTGGTGGCCGCTGTCCTACTGACGGGCTTCGGCGCGCTGGGGCTCGGCACATTGCCCCAGGATATCGTTGGCGTGTCGGCCGCGCTTTTGGCCGTCTGGCTACTCGGCTGCGGTTGCGGATTCGTGAACGCCGTCGTCAATGCGTTCAGCAAGTCCTGGGACAAGATCTGGGCTCAGTTGACCCGCCTTTTGTACTTCTGTTCGGGGATCTTCTACGTGCCGGGCATGATGCCGGACTGGATCCGGGGAATTCTGGCATGGAACCCGATACTGCATGCGGTCGACTGGTTCCGATCCAGCTTCTTTCTAGAATATGATCCACACTGGCTCGACCGGGGTTATCTCCTCATGGCCGCCGCCCTCGCCCTGTTGGCGGGATTGGGGCTCGAGCGCGGTTTGCAGCGCCAGCTTTACGAGCCGACATGATCATGCTCGACGCCGTCACTAAATCCTATCGCACCAGAGACGGTCGCAAGACCGTGCTCGACAATGTCAGCGCTGTGTTCGAAGCCGGCCACAATTACGGGATCTTAGGCCCGAATGGGGCAGGCAAATCGACATTGATCCGCGTCGTCGCCGGCTCCGAACCGCTGGATCGCGGAGTCGTCCGGCGATACGCCCGCGTCTCGTTTCCCCTCGGCTTTGGCGGCACATTTCACGGCGCGCTTTCCGGGCGCGAAAACGTCGCCTTTATTGCCCGTATATACGGCGCCGAAATTCATACTTTGACTGAATATGTCGAGACGTTTTCCGAACTCGGCGAATATTTTGACATGCCAGTGAATACCTATTCAGCCGGGATGAGGGCTCGGCTTGCTTTCGCGGTTTGTCTCGCCATCGACTTCGACGTCTATCTGATCGACGAGGTTACCGAAATCGGCGATCAGCGATTTCGACGCAAATGCGCCGAGGCGTTTCGCGACCGCATATTGCGCTCCGACATCATACTGGTGACCCACAACCCGCATACGATCCGGCAATACTGCGATAGGGGCGCCGTCCTCGCCAATGGCGAGCTGACATTGTACAATGATATCGGCGCGGCATTGCAACGATACCATCGCGTTCTGCAGGAAGCTGCATGATGCCGGCGCCACCCCGCGGCCGGGTGCCGCTGCAAGAGCGCGAGCCTGCCGCCATGACTAGGCCGACAGTCGCCGCCGCGCTTCCAGTTCCAGCAAATGACGCGGGAGGCCTCGCGGTTTTCCGCGCAGCGGAAATTGCTACAGAGACGGGCAGCACTCGGGGGTTCCCGGTGCGCCTGCTCTCTTTCCTCATCATTGTCGTGCTACCGACTGCATTCGCCGCCGCATATTACTTCTTTATCGCCTCCGACCAGTTCATCTCCGAATTTCGTTTTGCGCTGCGCGCCGTCGCACCGATGCGCGGCGAGGTCAACGGCCCGTTCCAAGCCCCTGTCGCGCCCTCGCCGATCGGCGTCGATTCCTATGCGATCGTTCAGTACATCGAGAGCCGCGATATCATTGAAGATGTCGGCAAGACGCTCGATCTGCGCGACATGTTTTCGCGCCCAGAAGCCGATTGGCTGGCGCGGCTGCAGCTGCCGGTTTCGATCGAGGAAATGGTCAGGTATTGGAAAAATCAGATAGACGCATTTTTTGATTTCACCAACGGGACAATCGTCGTCACGGCGCGCGCCTTTACTCCCGAAGACGCGCTCAAACTGGCGCAAGCGATCCTCGCCTCATCCGAACACCTGGTAAACGATCTGTCGGCACGGGCGCGCAGCGACACACTGCGCAATTCAGAAAAGGAAGTACGACGGGCGGAAAGACGGCTGAAGACCGCGCTCGCGCGGTTGCGCGAGTTCCGTGACCGCGAGGGCATCATCGACCCGCAGAAGACCGCGGATGCTACACAGTCACTGGCCGGCCGGATCCGCGACGAGATTGTGCGGGCTGACACCGAACTATCGACCGTCAAGCATTACATGCGAGCCGACGCTCCGTCGGTCAAAATACTCGAGGCTCGCCTCGCCTCACTGCAGACCCAGCTGCACTCGGTGGAGAGCGAAGTCACCGATACGGAAAAATCGCGTTCGGAAGTGCTTTCCCGCGTGATGGGCGTCTACGAGCAGCTCGAGAGCGAGCGGACATTCGCCGAAAAATCCTATCAGTACGCACTAGAGGCACTCGATCGTGCGCGGATGAACGCGGACCGCCAGCAGGTTTATATTGCAGGCTTTGTGCAGCCGAGTCTGCCGGAACAGTCGCTCTATCCGAAACGCGTGCGTTCGGTTGGCCTCACGGCGGGATTATCCTGCGTTGTCTGGCTGTTGGGGGCCCTGGTTTTTAGCATTGTGCGACAGCACGTGTCATAACCGCGTGACCCGACTGGCATCGAGCGGGGGAGCCGTCGGAAGAGAGACATGATGGCGACGATCGAACTCGAAACCCACCCCCGCCTCGCGTCTCCAGCGCTGATCGATGCCTCCCCCTTTCGCCACGCCCGTCGCACACGCAAAAGCCTGGCGTTGGTATCGACCAATGGCGATTTGTGCGGCGTCGCGGCTTACACGCGCAGTCTGGAGAGGCAGCTCAGCGACGTTTTCGATGTAACCGTCTTTGACCTGGACCAATATTTATTGCGCAGTAATCATGGACGCATCAGGAAATTCGCCGACCGGCACATCCAGGACATCTGCCGCCAGATCAGGCAATACGACTCCGTCAATCTGCAACTCGAACACGGCACCTTGGGCCGCAGCTGCCACGATATTCACCGGCGTTTCTCGTGGATATTGCGGGCGGCGCCGCGGCTCTCGGTGACGTTTCACACGGTTTTCCGCTGCGAGGCGTTCAGCTACCGGGAATATTTCAGGGAAATTCTCAAGGGCAATTTCGCAAAAGCCTTCGCGATGCGAGCGCATTACCTGCGAGAGCACCTTTTGTCCGAGGGGGTCGCCAGCCGGCTTCGGCGGGCGCAGCGCTTCAAACCGGTCGCTCTGATCGTGCACACGCGCAGCGACCTCAAGCACATGAAATTCGCTCACGGCATGCGGAACGTCTATGACCATCCCCTGTCATTTCTGAGCCCTGATGAAGCGAAAGAAATTCGTCGCACCGCGACCAGAGAGAAATTCCCGGTACTCGATGTGGTGCCCCAAGGAAGCAAGCTGATCGGCGTATTCGGCTTTCTCGGAAAATACAAAGGGTTTGAAACCGTCGTCCGGGCATTACACCATCTGCCGGACGATTACCATCTGTTGATTTTCGGCGGCGTGCACCCGAACGAGATCAAGCCGCATCAGGCGATCGACCCTGTTGTCTCATCGCTGTTCGATGCCGGCTATGTCGATACCAGCGTCGCCGAGCGGATAAAGGCAAATCTGGGGGCAAGCGCGCCCGCCGTATCAGTCGCTGTCGACGCCTCGATGCGCGATCTGTTGATCGAGCATCCGAAAGACCTGTCGGCCCGCATCCATTTCATGGGTGCCCAGAGGGACCCGGGGTTCCTCCTCGGTATGGCGATTTGCGATGCAGTGGTGTTTCCCTATGTCGAGGTCGGGCAGTCATCCTCGGGCCCGATTTCGCAGGCGCTCGAACTCGGCTGTCGCGTCATCGCCTCGCGAACGCTTACCTTTCTGCAGCTCGGGCGCTACCACCGGAATGTGATCGAATTTTTCGACATCGGGAATCACCTCGAACTGGCTGGCCTCATCCGGGCGCGTCCACATTGCGACCGGCGCGGGCACTCTCCCGCCTTCAACGTCGAAACCAATAAGGCCATCTATCTCGCCGCCAATGGCGGGCCGGCGGCGCCGCATCTCGCGCTCGCTCGGTAAATCAGGCGCGACAACTCGGCGTCGCGATCCTATGATGGGCTCCATCGGCTGACACCTCACGGGACGGCTCGCGTGGCGGGTTAGTCTCCGCGAATGGAGGAGCGCAAAATGAGAAACGGGTTCCGCGTCTACGATTCCGATACCCACGTCAATCCCGCCGCCGAGGTGCTGGACCGCTATGTCGACCCGGCCTTTCGTCCGCGCCTGGCCGAATTGGAACCCTACCGCTTGCCGATTGGGCAGGGGGCGGTCGGCGGAGTGGACGGGCTCCACAATTACCGGGTCGGGACCAAGTACTATCGGCGGGTGCTGGGCGAACGCGCCCCGCGGGAAACCTTCACCGGCCGCGAGACGCGGTGGATGGGCACCAAGATGCCGCGGCCCGGGGTGCAGGACGATCAGGCCGAAAACCGCGTCAAGGACATGGACGACGAGGGGACCGACATCCATTTCCTGATCCCGACCTCTTGGCTGAGCGCCGTCGGCCTTCCCGACCCGGCGCTCGAGGTCAACCTGATCCGCGCCTATCACCGCCACATGGCGGATTTCTGCGGTCAATACCCGACGCGACTCAAAAGCATGATCGTCGCCTCCTCGCGCGTCGTCGACGAGGCGGTGCGCGAGATCCGCGAATGGGGCAAATCGAAATGGGCGGTCGCGGTCTTGCCGCTGCTCGCCAAGGACATGCCGGCAGACCACCCCGACCTCAACCCGATCTGGGAGGCGGCGCAGGAACATGACCTGCCGATCGCCAACCATAGCTTTACGTGGAATCCACCCTATTACCCCGGCTACGAGGATCTGTGGGAAAACATCTTCCTCGGCCGGCTCGCCGCCCACCCCTGGGGCGCCATGCGGTTTGTCGGCTCGTTCATTGGCGGCGGGCTGTTCGACCGCTACCCGCAATTACGCATGGGCGTGCTTGAATGCGGCTTTGGCTGGCTGCCGTTCTGGGCCCGGCGCATGGACGAGCAGGCGGTCTATGTCGGCGGCACCGCCCCACTTAAGCAGAAGCCCAGCGAATACATGACCAGCGGGCGGTTTTTCTGCAGCATCGAGCACCACGAGGGCGAGGACATGTACAATTACGTCACCAATTTCCTCGGTGACGATGTTCTGATGTACGCCTCCGACTATCCCCACTCGGAGTGCCAATTCCCGAACTCGATCGACAACATCCTGGCCTGGTCGAGCCTCAGCGGCGACAACAAGAAGAAGCTGCTGTGGGACAACGCCAACCGCTTCTTCAAGCAGACCTGAGCGGCCGCCGCCACGACGGGAGCGCCCGGCATGAGAGACGGCTTTCGCGTTTACGATTCCGACACCCACGTCAACCCCGCGGCCGAGGTGCTCGAAAGCCATGTCGATCCGGGCTTTCGGCCGCGGCTGGCCGAACTGAAATCGTACCGGATGCCGGCCGGCGGTGATGCGGACGGCACGGACGGCCTGCACTACCGCATCGGCCCCAAATTTTATCGCCGGGTGCTCGGCGAGGCAGCCCCCCACGAGCGCTTTACCGGCCGCGAGTCACGATGGCGGGGCGGTAAATTGCCCCGGCCGGGAGTGCAGAACGACCGGGCCGAAAACCGCGTCAGAGACATGGATGACGAGGGGACGGATGTGCATTTTCTGATCCCCGGCTCGTGGGTTAGCCTTGTCGGGCTGCCGGACCCCGCCTTCGAGGTCGCCATGGCCCGAGCCTATCACCGCCATATGGCGGATTTCTGCGGGCAGTACCCGGAGCGGTTGAAGGGGCTTATCGCGGCTTCGGCGCGCAATGTCGATGCGGCGGTGGGCGAGATCCGGGAATGGGGGAACTCGAAATGGGCGGTGGCGGTCAAGCTGCTGCTGCCGTCGGATTTCCCGGTCGATCATCCCGACCTCGAGCCGATCTGGCGGGCGGCGGCGGATCACGGTCTGCCGATCGCGCATCACAGCTCGACCTGGAACCCGCCCTATTACCCCGGCTACCGGGACCTCTGGGACAATATCTTTCTCGGCCGCATGGCTTCCCACCCCTGGGGGGCGATGCGGTTTGTCGCAGCTTTCATCGGTGGTGGGATCTTCGACCGCTATCCGAACCTGCGGATGGGCGTGCTCGAATGCGGCTTTGGCTGGCTGCCGTTCTGGGCGCGGCGCATGGACGAGCAGGCGGTCTATGTCGGCGGCACCGCGCCACTGCAACAGCGGCCGAGCGATTATCTAACGAGCGGCCGCTTTTTCTGCAGCATCGAGCGGCAAGAGGGCGAGGACATGTTCAATGCCGTCACCGCTTTCCTCGGTGACGAAGTGCTGATGTACGCTTCGGACTACCCCCATTCGGAATGCCAGTTCCCGAACTCGATCGACAACATCCTCGCCTGGTCGAGCCTCGACGCGCAGAAGCGACAAAAGCTGTTCTGGGGCAACGCCACCCGCTTTTTCAAACAGACCTGAGCGGGGCCCGTCGCCTCCGGCCCCTCAGCGGGCGACTCCCTCGCCCCGCTTGGGGGGATTAAGTTTGCTTCCGCCGAGAGCCACGCGACAGCGAGGAAGTCTGGTCCGCAACCGACTCCCCGCTCGGGGGGGACTCAGCTGCGAACTCGTCTCAACCGGCACCCACTTTGCCGGCGCCGGCGGAGAACGACGTGGCGTGCGCCGGAGCAGAAGACCGAATAGGCGCGGTTATTGCGCCATACCCTCGACCGCCATGCTGTTGAATGTCGCGTATTTATCGCCTATCTTGCGGGCGCTCTGGTAATCGGCTGAGTTGTGCCACGCCATCAACTGATCCAGGCTGTCCCAGCGGATGATGACGACGCGATTGTTCGGCGGTAGACCCTCGACGGCGATCCCCTTGCCGGCCGCCATGACACGACCGCCATGCGCCTTGACGGTCGGCGCTGCGAGCGGCAGAAACTGCTTCATGTAGCCGTCCGCGTCTTTGACGGCATTGTTTTCAATCAAATAGACCGGCGGCTTGGCTTGCGCGCGTATCCCTTCAACCGCGATCCCGCCGATCGCGATGCCAGCAGCGGTTGCTAGCGCCAATGCGAACGCAGTCTTCATGGCATTGCTCCCTAGTTAGTTAAGACATACCGACACACACCGGGCCATCCACGGGAACCGATCATTCCGAAGAACAAACGCAACTAACCGAGTGAGGGGTAGTGCCGTCCGCCCATGGTCAGAATGCCATGCAGGTGCCGGTTGGGCCAGAGCTGGTATGGCCTTCTGAGGGGAGACGCTCGGCAAAGGCAGCGCCATCTCCCTTGATCGACGAAACTTTGACCGCCGCCCCAGGAGGCTGACCGAACGCGACGCGCTGATTGTGTGGAAGCTCGACCGCTTGACGCGCTCGATGCAGCAATTGATCGAAACGATCGAGAGATTGCGGATGAGAGGCATCGGTGTTCGCAGCCGACCCGAAGCTCTCGACACGACGACGGCACAAGGTCGGCTTGTTTTCACATGTTTGGCGCGTTGACGGAATTCGAACGCAGCCTGATGCGGGAGCGGCACCCAGGGGGCCTGCCGCCGCCCGGCGTGTTGGTCGGACGGGCGGGGGCCGCCGAAACTCACCGACGACAACATCGAGGCCGCCAAGGCGATACTCGCCAATCCCGACATCGCCGTGACGCAAATCGCGTACCGCCTCTGGGTTGTCTCCGGCGACGCTCTATCGTTACATCACCGCCGCGTGGGCGGCGAATCTCCCCGACGGGTTTCGAGGCGCTTGTCTCGAAGGTGATCTCCTCAAGGCCGCGAGCTAACCAGAGCGAGAGGATTAGATTATGAGCGGCACAACCGAGCAATTTGAAGGTGGTTGTCTGTGCGGAGCGGTCCGTTTTGTTGCGACTGGTCAACCGAAAGGAGTATATTGGTGCCATTGTCAAAGTTGCCGCAAGCATAGCGG
>JBARIB010000303.1:0-8970 GCA_049799535.1 Allostellaceae bacterium
CGCGTGTCCTTGCCGATATGGATCATCTTGGTTCCGGTATCGGCCTGCTGGCGATTGTTGGTGATCGCGACAGAATAGAACTCGCCGACAGAGTGGTCGCCCTCCAGCACGCAGCTCGGGTACTTCCAGGTTATCGCCGAGCCGGTCTCGACCTGCGTCCAAGAGATCTTGGAGCGTGCGCCGCGGCAGGCGCCGCGCTTGGTCACGAAATTGTAGATGCCGCCGCGGCCCTCTGCGTCGCCGGGATACCAATTCTGCACCGTCGAATATTTGATCTGCGCATCCTCATGAGCGATAA
Organism: Allostellaceae bacterium; assembly: GCA_049799535.1. GTDB lineage: Bacteria > Pseudomonadota > Alphaproteobacteria > ATCC43930 > CGMCC-115725 > AP-15. The sequence continues at coordinate 299 of JBARIB010000303.1, forward strand.
GCTCGACGACCGCCGCATGGAGCTGGTTCTCGTCCCGCTGCGGCGCAGTGCAGCCTTCGAGATAGCTGACATAGGCGCCGCTATCGGCGATCAACAATGTGCGCTCAAACTGCCCGGTCTTCGCCGCATTGATCCGGAAATAGGTGCTCAGCTCCATCGGGCAGCGGACACCGGGCGGGATATAAGCGAAGGAGCCGTCGCTGAAGACAGCGGAATTTAGCGCCGCAAAGAAATTGTCGCTCTGCGGCACCACGGTCCCGAGGTATTTGCGGACGAGATCGGGGTGTTCGCGCACCGCCTCCCCCATCGAGCAGAAGATAATGCCAAGCTTCGAGAGCTCCCCCTTGAACGTCGTCGCCACCGAGATGCTGTCGAACACCGCATCGACGGCGACGCCAGCGAGCGCCTCACGCTCACGCAGCGGAATCCCGAGTTTCTCATAAGTGCGCAGGAGTTCCGGATCGACTTCGTCGAGCGATTTCGGCCCGGCACTCTGCTTCGGCGCCGAATAATAGGTGGCGGCCTGATAATCGATCGGGGCGAGGTTGAGCTTGGCCCAATTCGGCTGGGCCATTTCTCGCCAAGCACGAAATGCAGCTAGGCGCCATTCGAGCAGCCATTCCTGCTCCTCCTTCTTGGCCGAGATGAAGCGGATAGTCCCTTCATTGAGGCCCGGCGGCGCCGTCTCGGCTTCAATGTCAGTGACAAAGCCGTACTTGTAGCCCTCTTGCGAGAGCGACCGGACGGTTTGCAGGGTTTCGGTGGAGGCAGTCATGCTGAGAATCTGGGCTCGTCAGGTTGTGACGGAGTAGCCGAAGAAGACGGTCGGGGTACGAAAGCAAAGGGAGTCAGCATCGCGTCGAGCGAAACCGCCGACAGAGCTTCCCCCACTGCGCGATTGATCGCTGCCCAATGCGGCCGCGTCGGGCAATAAGTGGTGCGCGCGCACTCGCCGACGTGGACAGAACATTGCGTCAGCCCAATATCGCCGTCGATCGCGGCTACCACTTCGGCCACTGAGATCGCGGCTGCGCTGCGCGCAAGACGGTAGCCACCGGTTGCGCCCCGGGTGGCGGTCACCAGACCGGCATGCGCCAAAGCTTTGAGGACCTTGGCGGCCGTAGCCTGCGGCAGCCGCGTTTCGTTCGCGACCGTCGCGGCCGTGACTTGCCGGTCGGGATAGGCCGCAAGGTGGGTCGCGACGATGACGCCGTAATCGGCGAGCTTGCTAAGAATGATCATCGCTTTCGCGCTGTCCGATATAGGTCCAATTCGGACCGATTTAGTCCGCTATAAATTGTCGCTCAACAGCGTTCGGTCAACCCCTAAAGGGGGAAATGCGCTGAGCTTTCCTGGAACCCTTATTGCGCGGTGATGCCGCCGTCGATGACCAGGCCGGCGCCCGTCATGAACCCGGCGTCGTCAGAGGCGAGAAAAACGATGCCCTTGGCGATGTCGGTTACGGTTCCCATACGCCCGATGGGAATGCGCGTCAGCGCCTGTTGCCGGGCCGGTTCGAGGTCGTTCGTGCCGAGATTGCGGGCGCGCATCGTGAGGACTTGACCGCCCATGTCGGTCTCGGTCGTGCCGGGGTGGATCGAGTTGACGCGGACGCGGTAGCCCTTGCGGGCGAATTCGAGTGCCGCCGATTTCGTGAACAGCGCCAATCCGCCTTTCGTCATCGAATAGAGTGGGTCGCCCGAAGAGCCGACGAGCCCAGCGACCGAGGAGAGATTGACGATCGCGCTGCCGTGCTGGCTGCGTTGCGCGCTCTCTCGTAAGGCCGGAAGAGCCAGCTTGGTTCCGAGGAAGACGCCGGTCAGATTGACCGCGCAAAGCCGATGCCAATCGGCAAGCGTCGCTTCCTCGATGCTCAAGCCGAGAAAGATCCCGGCATTGTTGACAAGAATGTCGAGGCCGCCAAGGCGGGTAGTGACAGCCGCGATCGCCGCCGTCCAATCGTCGTCGCGCGTGACATCGAGATGGGTATATACAGCCTCCCCGGCGCTACCGAGCGCTCGGACGGTTTGCTGCCCGCGCTCGTCCAGCACGTCAGCCAGGGCTACCTTGGCGCCCGCTTCGATCATCAGGCGCGCGGCTTCCGCGCCGATCCCGCGCGCCGCGCCGGTGATTAGGGCAACTTTGCCGTCGAGCCGGTTCATTGTCGTTTCCCTCTGCCTATCCTACTCGCTGTCGGGGACGGCGGTTCCGAGTTCCTCCAGCCAGACCTTTGCGGTGGAATCCGATGGCGCGCGCCAGTCGCCGCGCGGTGATAATGAACCTCCCGACGAGATCTTGGGGCCGTTGGGCAGAGCCGACCGCTTGAATTGGCTCAGCTCGAAGAAGCGATAGAGGAAGACGCGCAGCCACTGCTTGATTTCCGAGAGGCTGTAGGCGCGTTTTGCCGCCTCGGGAATGTTCTCCGGCCAGTGACCGCGTGCCGGGTCGTTCCAGGCGTTCCAGGACAGATAGGCGATCTTTGATGGTCGAAAGCCAAAGCGGGTCGCATAGAATAGGTTGAAGTCCTGTAAGGCGTAAGGCCCGACGATGCTCTCGGTCGACTGTATGACGCCGTCCGCCCCCGGGGGCACCAGCTCGGGCGAAATCTCGGTCGAGAGGATGTCGTAAAGGACTTGTGCGGTGTCCTCGCTGACATCCCCGGACACAGCGACGAAGCGGATCAGATGCTGGATCAGAGTCTTGGCGACCGAAGCATTCGGGTTGTAATGCGACATCTGATCGCCGACACCGTAGGTACACCATCCGAGCCCGAGTTCGGAGAGGTCGCCCGTCCCGACCACCAGACCGCCATTGTGGTTCGCCAGCCGGAACAAGTAGTCGGTCCGCAACCCGGCCTGCACGTTCTCGAAGGTCACATCGTAAAGGGCCTCGCCGGTTGCCGAAGCGTGGCCGATGTCCTTTAGCATCTGCTTTGCCGTCGGGCGGATGTCGATCTCGGCGCCGGTGACACCGAGGGCCCGCACCAGCCGCCAAGCGTTCGCCTTGGTCGTCTTGCTCGTCGCAAAACCGGGAAGCGTATAGGCGAGGACGTCGGTTCGCGGCAGACCGAGCCGATCCATCGCCCGAGCCGACACGATCAGCGCCTGCGTCGAGTCGAGCCCGCCGGAAACGCCGATGACGAGTTTCTTCAACCCCGTCGCTTTGAGGCGTTGCGAGAGTCCCTGCATTTGGATGTTGTAGGCCTCGTAGCAATTTTCGCGCAGCCTGGCCGGGTCTGCCGGCACATAGGGGAAGCGCTCGACCGCCCGACGCAGCGCAAGCGGCTCTTCCGGCGCGGCAAAGTCAAACGCGATCGTGCGAAACCGCGTGCGGTCCTCCGCACCGATGCGCGCATTATCGCCGAAAGTGTTTGTGCGCATGCGCTCCTGCCGGATGCGGCCGAGATCAACGTCGGCGACCGCCATTTCCGGATCGGGCGAAAAACGCTCGGTCTCGGCCATCAGACCGCTCAACTCGAAGATGCCGGCCTGGCCGTCCCAAGCGAGATCGGTCGTCGACTCGCCGGCTCCCGCCGCCGAGTAGGCGTAAGCGGCGATGCAGCGCGAGGACTGCGAGGCGCACAGCAGGCGTCGCATTTCCGCTTTCCCGATCGTGATGTTGCTTGCTGAAAGGTTGAGCAGGATCTCGGCCCCGGCCAGCGCCGCGTCGGTGCTCGGCGGGTGCGGCACCCACAAATCCTCGCAAATCTCGACGTGGAACGTAAAAGCCGGTTCGCCTTGCGCTGCGAATAAAAGATCGCGGCCGAACGGGGCTTCGTGGCCGGCGATCTCGATGGTGTCGCCGACGACGACCTCGCCCGAGGTGAAATGACGCCGCTCGTAAAACTCGCGGTAATTTGGCAGAAACACTTTGGGGACGACGCCGAGCAACCGCCCCCGGTGGATCACGATGCCGCAATTGTAGAGATGCCCGCGGTGCCGCAGCGGCGCGCCTACGACGAACACCGGAAAGAGGCCGCGGCTGGCGGACAGCAGCCGGTCCGTCTGACGCTCCACCTCGTCGAGGAGCGCGTCCTGGAACAGCAGATCATCGATCGCATAAGCCGAGAGCCCGAGCTCCGGGAATACCATCAGAGCGACCCGAGCCTTATCGCCGGACGCAAGCAGGTCGAGGACATTCTCTGCATTACGCCCCGCACTCGCGACCGCTACATGCGGAACACAGGCGCCGACGCGAAGGAATTGGTGGCTGTATGGCGAAAAGAACGAAGCCATTCGTTCTCCTTCACGGTCTCGATCGGCTGGACTTCACCATCGCCCAGACGAATCCGAGAATCCCGAACACGGTCAGAGCCGCGAAGACCAGCAGCACGGTGTTGGCTGATCCGATCAGGCGATCGCCGACGTCGCCGACCGCATCGCCAACGAGCAGCAGCATCGGCGCCCAGACGATCGCCGATGTGACATTGGCAAACCAGAAGCGGCCGCGCGGCATGCGCATGAGACCGGCGGCGAGTGGTATGACAGCCCGTATAGGCCCAAAGAACCGGCCAATAAAAACGCTCTTTCCACCGTGCCTCGCAAAAAACCGCATGCCGCTCGGCAGCAGGTCCGGATTGCGCGTAAAGGGCCAGATCCGGCCAATCCCGCCGCCGTAACGACGACCAAGCCAGAACGAAACCGAGTCGCCTAGCACAGCGCCGACGACCGCCCCGACGAGAACCGGCCAATACGGCAATGAGCCCGCCGACATCAGGGTTCCCGCGACGATCAGTATTGAGGTACCGGGGAACAGCAGGCTGACAAAGGCGAATGACTCACCGAAAGAGGTGATGAACATCACCGGGAGGGCCCAACTCGAATTCGCGGAGATGAAATCGAGCGTTGGCTGGACGATGCTTTCCATGTTCCCTCTATATAGGAGGGCAATCCCGGAACAAACCGGCATCGCAACCACTCCTAAAAGCAGCTCGTCGAGCGAAACGCTTTGATCGGATTCGTTCAAAGTGATATAATTTGCTCATGATTACAGCAGACCAGATCCGCGCCGCACGTGCTCTTTTGCAGCTCGGCCAGAGTGACCTTGCTCGTCGAGCTCACATTTCCCTCGCAACGCTTCGGCGGAGTCAAAGCGGAACCGGCTTCGCTCGCGTCTCCACGAGGGCTGTGTCTTCGATTCAGCGCGCATTGGAGGCGGCGGGAGCGGAATTCATCGCCTCCGGAGTCCGCCGAAGGGCTAGACGCAACCCGGCCGAAGTGGAGGCACGATTTCGGCTAATTATGTCGATCGCGGATGAGTCGGCACGGTTCGCGGCCGATAACCCTGGCTTTGATGAGGACGACTTATACGATGAGTTCGGGCTGCCGAAGTGATCGCGATCGATACTTCTGCTGTGATTGCAATCCTAAGAGGCGAAGTCGAGGCAGCGCCGTTCGCCCGCGTCATTGCCAAAGCCGACAGCTGCTTCTTTTCCGCGGTTGGGCTTCTCGAGGCATCGCTCGTGATGATCGGGCGTGGCTCGCCCGAAGTGGGGAGCCTGGTAGACACCCTTGTTCAGGATTTGGCTATCGAAGTGGTTTCCTTCGATCAGGAATTGGCGCGGGAAAGCCGGGCGGCATTCATTCGTTTCGGTAGGGGTCGGCATCCTGCCGGACTCAATTTTGGTGATTGTGTGTCTTACGCCTTGGCGCAGGCGCGAGGGCTCCCTCTGCTTTACAAAGGGGAGGATTTCGCAAAGACGGACGTGATCAGCGCGATACGCTAGCCGCCGGCGAGAAGACCCTATGCCTTCCGCACCGCTGTGGTACAAATCGCGGAGGGTATACATGGCCGCTCTCGATCCACGGCAGAAGGCCAAGCGCATCGTCGGCTTATTCCGCAGCCGCCGGCCGGCTGAAATACTGCCTGCGGAGCTGTATCCGGCGAGCCTCGACGAGGCTTACGCGATCCGCCTCGCGTTTCAGCAGACAGAGCAGGCGACGGGCCGCGGCGAAGTGGTTGGCTACAAGATCGGGCTGACGACGCCGGTCATGCAGAAACTCTGTGGCGTCAGCGAACCCTGTTATGGCGCCATCTTTGCGCGCGAGGTCCATCACCTCCGGGCCGAGCTTTGCCTCCGGGACTATTGCCGGCTTGGGGTGGAGACGGAGATCGCATTGCAACTCAGCAACGACTTGCCGCAAGGCGGCGATCGCAGCCGGGTCGCCGACGCGGTCGAGAGCGCGATGGCGGCCATTGAGCTGATCGAGGATTTGCGCGCTGATTACAAGCGCCTCGATGCCGCGGCGATGGTCGCCGGCAATGTATGGAATGCCGGAGCGGTGCTGGGAGCGCCGGTTGCTGATTGGCGGCAGCTGGATCTCGCCCAAGTTGAGGCGCGCCTGTCGATCAGTGGACGCGAGATTGGCACCGGGAAGGGCGGCGACGTCATGGGCCATCCATTGAACGCGTTGAGCTGGCTTGCCGATAAGCTCGCTACGGCCGGGACCCCTTTGCGGCGCGGCATGGTTGTGATGACTGGCAGCATGGTCCCGATCCAATACCCCGGCTCCGGCGAGCGGGTTTTGGTGGAAGTATCTGGGCTCGGCACCGCCGAACTCGTATTGAGCTGATGCCGGCCGGTTTGAGGACCGGCTGAGGAGGGTCCGATGTTTTGGGTGGTCGTTGCACTTTTGTATTTCATCCTCGCCGCGGTCGCTCCGAGCATCCTCGCTCTCTTCGTCAACCGGGCCCGACCGGATTTCGGCACCCTTTCGCTGTCACTGCGAATTGTGTTCCTGGTGATCGCGCTGGTCTGTCTGGCGGCGACCTCATACGTCCATGTCGAATCGGATGAAATCGCCGTGCTCAACAAGATCTACGGAACCACCTCGCTACCTGGCGAGCACATCATCGCCACCAATGGAGAAAAGGGGCCGCAATCGGAAATCCTAACCCCCGGCTGGCATCCCTGGTTTTTGGTCAATGTCATCTATCAAGTCGAAAACAAGAAAGTGGTCTCCATACCTTCCGGCAAATATGGTTTCTTGAGCGCGAAGGATGGGGCGCCGCTGCGGCCCGATCAGTTTCTGGCGGATGCTTTTTCCCCCGCGCATGAGCTGGACATGCTGGATGCCGAATATTTCCTGACCCATGGTGGCCAGCGGGGACCGCAGACGACGATCCTGACGCCGGGAAATTACCGCCTCAACACGTATCTTTGGGATTTGAGCATCTATAACGCTGTTGACGTCGCCGAGGGTTTCGTCGGTGTTGTCAAATCCAACGTCGTAGACTCCGTACATTTTGGCAATTTGGTCGCAGAGAAGCCGGACTCCTGCCAACAAAAGATGGTGTCAACGAACGCCAGTGGCGAAGCTGTCGCCGCCCAGCAAGCAAAATCCGATGAGGGCAAACTGACAGCCATCCTGGTACCGGTGGGTTGTATCGGCATATGGGAGAAGGCACTGCAACCCGGCCGCTATTACGCCAATGAGGCGGCCTACAAGATCACGATGATGAGCACTCGCGTGCAGACCTGGGAGTTCAAGGGCGGCTATAAAAAGCGCTATATCGATTTGAGCCTTGATCAGGCGGGCAACCTTACGCAGTCGCAACGCTCGCAGGATATTCCGGTTCCTCAAGGTTCGGCCGACCCGGCCATCACCCCGTTTGTCGAGGGCTGGCTCGTGCCGCTTGAGCTGCGGGTTTTGGCCCAGGTCACCCCCGACAATGCCCCCTTCGTCGTCGCTTCGGTCGGTGGATTGCCGGAAATCGAAAACAACATCATGGTCCCGACCATCCGCTCGATTGTGCGCAATGTTGTCGGCGCGCAAGGCCGGCACGTATTGGACCTGGCCGACAATCGCGCCGAGCTCGAGCATGCGGTCGAGGATGCGATCCGCCCGGAAGGATTGCGCGCCGGGATCGTCATCAAGGAGGTCAAGTTCGGCGACCCGGCATTGCCGCCGGAGTTGCTGATTTCGCGGTTGCGCCAGCAATTGGCCGACCAGCTTCAGGTTACCTACCAACAGGAGCAAAAGGCGCAGACCCAACGCATCGAGACCGAAAAGGCGCGCGCCACCGCCGAGCAGCAGCATCAGCTCGTCGAAGCGCTGATTGGCGTCCAGGTAGCCGAACAGAACAAGAACGCGGCGAAGCTGCGCGGCGAGGGGCAAAAGCTCGAGCTAGAGGAGATAGCTCAGGGACAGCGGGCGCAAGCCGATGTGCTTGGGCAGGACCGGGTGCTGACAATCAATCTGGTCCAGCAATTACTCAAGACCATCCAAGAAAAACCGGAGGTGGTCTCATTGATCGGGCGGCTGGTTCCACAGACCGTGGTATCGACCGGCGGCCAAGGCGCGAGCCTCGACAGCGCAGCGGCGATTTTTGGGGCATTGCTCAACAATAGCGGCGGTGCAACCCCGGCGTTGACTGGACAATCCTCAAAGAAATGAGCGTGTGACCATGGCGCACCCGATCGTCTATGGCCCGGCTTTCAGCACCTATGTATGGAGCGCGCGCCTGGCTCTTGCAGAGAAGGGCGTCACCCATGAGCTGGTGGATGTGCCGTTTGGCGCGCACCGCGAAGAACCGCACTTGTCGCGCCACCCTTTTGCGAAGGTGCCGGCCTTTGAGCATGACGGCTTCGCGCTCTATGAGACGCAAGCGATCATGCGCTATGTCGACGAGCGCTTTGCAGGAACGCCGCTGCAGCCGGAAGACGTGCACGA
>JBARIB010000304.1:0-2451 GCA_049799535.1 Allostellaceae bacterium
CCCATGGCGGCAGATTGCCTTCTCCAACCCTGGACCCCCGCTTTCGCGGGGATGACGGCGAAGGCTGAGGCTGTACTCATGCAGCCGGTTCTCGAACTCAAACGCGTGTCCAAGAGTTTTGGCGGGCTGCAGGCGGTGCGCAGTGTCGATCTGCAGCTCTTTCCGGGCGACCGAAAGGCGATCATCGGTCCGAACGGTGCCGGCAAGACCACCCTGTTCAATGTGGTCACGGGCATTTTGCCGGCGACTTCGGGGCAGGTCTTACTGTTTGGTCATGACGTGACGGGATGGCCGAGCCAGCGGCGGACCGCTCTGGGAATGGCTCGGACGTTTCAGATCACCAGTCTGTTCCCGAAGCTGACGGTGCTCGAAAACGTATTGTTGGCGGTTACCGGCCTGCGCAAGACCAAGTTCGTGACTTGGCGCTTTCTTTCCTCGTACGGGGATGTCTACGAGAAAGCCCGAACGTTGCTCCGCCGAGCGGGTTTCCTGGACCGCCAGGCGGTCGAAGTCCGCTACCTCTCGCACGGTGAGCAGCGTCAGCTCGAGATCGTGCTAGGGCTTGCCAGTAATCCCAAGATCCTGCTGCTCGATGAACCGGCTGCTGGCCTCTCCTCAGGCGAGTCGCGAGAGATGGCCAAGTTCCTGACGCAGTTCGACCCTAACCTCGCCATCCTGTTGATTGAACACGACATGGACGTGGTGTTCGATGTCGCTGCCGATATTGCAGTTCTTCATTTCGGCCAAATACTCGAGAGCGGAGCAGCCGAACACATTCGCCGCAGCGAAAGAGTCAAAGAAGTCTACCTCGGGGCTGCCTGATGGCGCTCCTCGAAGTGCAGGGCATCCATACCTATTACGGTGACGCCTATGTTCTCCAGGGCGTGTCGCTGCAACTGGAGCAAGGGCAAATTCTCGGGCTGCTCGGTCGAAATGGCGTCGGCAAAACGACCCTCGTCAACTCGATCGTCGGTTTCACCCCGCCGCGGCGCGGCAGGATCCTGTTCAAGGGTGCGGATATCACCCAGACATCTTCCTTCGGAACGGTGCGCAGCGGCATGGGGCTGGTACCGCAAGGCCGGCGGGTCTTTCCGACCTTGACCGTGGCGGAAAACCTGATGGTTGCCGAACGCAGTGTCGGCCGACACGGCTGGACCTTGGAGCGGGTTTATGCGCTTTTTCCGCGCCTGGCAGAAAGGCGCGGCCAGCGCGCGAGGACGCTCTCCGGCGGCGAGCAGCAGATGCTGGCAATCGGGCGCGGGCTGATGACCAACCCTGACTGCCTGATCATGGACGAGCCGTCGGAAGGCCTCGCGCCGATTATCATCCAGGGCGTGTGGGAGGCGATCGGCAAGCTGAGGGCGGAGGGCCTCTCGATCCTGCTGGTCGAACAGAATGCCTCATTGGCCACCAAGCTGGTCGATTACGTGCACGTGATGAGCAAGGGGACGATCGTCTATTCGGCTACTCCGGAAGAGCTCTGGGCCGACGATGCAATCAAATCCGGCTTTCTTGGCATTTGACCGCGTTCTTTCGAGGCGGGGGCGAGGTTACTATGGATGACGACGGCTTGAGACTGCCGCAGGGCGCCTTTGAGAAGATCGATGCGGAAGAGGACGAGGTGTTCTACGAGCCCCCGCGCCTCGTTCACCATATCGACGACGAAGCAATTGCGGCTCTGACCGAGTTCTATCGGGCTGTGCTGCCCGCGGGCGGCGTTCTGCTCGATCTGATGAGCAGCTGGGTAAGTCATCTGCCGCCCGAGGTCGAATACGCCGAGGTCATCGGCCATGGCATGAACACAACCGAGCTCGCCGCCAATCCGCGGCTCAGCCGCTGGTTCGTCCAGAACCTCAATCGCGACCTCAGGCTGCCGCTGTCCGATGCGAGCGTCGATGCGGCGATGATCTGTGTGTCGGTCCAGTACCTGCAGCAACCGCTGGCCGTGCTGCGCGAGGTCCGGCGGGTATTGCGCCCAGTCGCGCCCCTTGTCATCAGCTTTTCGAACCGCTGCTTCTGGACCAAAGCCGTCGCGATATGGCGGGCGCTCGATGACGAGGGGCACGCCCGCCTCGTCGAACACTATCTGCGTCATGCCGGCTTCGACCGGATCGAGACGCACCGGCTCACCGAGTGGGTCGAGGATATCAGCGATCCGATGATCGCCGTGGTCGGCCGCACCCCTGCGGTGTAGGGTTCAAGCAGAACACGTGACGGGAGCCTAGGCCATGCAACAATTCGAATCACGAGATGCGCCTCCGCCGTTCGCTCCATTGCTTCAACTGGCTTATGGCGCCTTGAGCACCCAGATCCTTTGCGTTGCGGCAGAACTCGGGATCGCTGAGCGGCTTGTAAAAGACGGACCCGTCACAGCCGATGAGCTTGCGTCCAAACTCGGCACCCGCGCATCAATCCTTGAGCGCGTGCTGCGTGGCCTGGTCAGTATGAATG
>JBARIB010000305.1:0-2364 GCA_049799535.1 Allostellaceae bacterium
CCGCAGACGATGCCGCGGCCGGCGAAGGCCTTCATGACCTCGCGCTTCTCGCGCTGCGCCGTCCAGCCTTCGATCTCGACCGTGAGCGCAGCGCCGTTGCGGGCGCGCGCCGGCGGCGTCGCGAAGCGGTCGTCGCTGCGCAGATCCGGCCGCCCGATCACCTCTGTCATCGCCTCGAACATCTCCGGATTATCGGGTGGAATGATCATGTAGACATAGTCGTTCAAGCCATTGCCCGCACAGCGCAACAGATCGGACCAGCCGCCGGTGGCCGAGCGGTTGCCGGTGCGTTCGAGCGGTTTGCCGGTCGCCAATGTCTGCGTGTATTTGACCCGGGTCAGGTTCAGCACCGCCTCCTGCATCGCGACCTCGACGAGCTGGCCGCAGCCGGTGCGCTCGCGCTGCACCAGCGCCGCGAGGATGGCGATCGTCAGATGCATGCCGGTACCGGAATCGCCTATATTGGCGCCGTTTACCATCGGTGGGCCACCCGCCTCGCCGGTGACGCTCATTGCGCCGGAGGTCGCCTGCGCCACCGGCTCGAAACATTTGAACGCGCTATAGGGGCCATAAGAGCCGAACCCCTTGACCGAGGCATAGATCGCTCGCGGATTGAGTTCCATGACCGCTTCGTAACCCAGGCCCAGCCGGTCCATGACCCCCGGGCCGAGGTTCTCCGCGACAATATCGGCGTTGCGGATCAGGCGCCGGGCAATTTCCTTGCCCGCCTCGGCCCGCAGATTGACCACGGTGCTGCGCTTGTTGCTGTTGAGCAGCAGGAAGAAGAAGCTGTCGAGGTCCGGGTTATCCACATTCCACAGCCGGCGTGCCCGGTCGCCGTGGGGCGGGCGCTCGATCTTGATCACATCGGCGCCGAGCCAGGCGAGCATTTGCGTGCAGGACGGACCCGCCTGGTCGTGCGTGAAGTCGATGACGCGAATGCCTTCGAGCGCCTGACTCATCTGGATCCTCCTTATCGCCCCGAACATCAACGCCTGGTGAGCGACCCTATACTGATGTCAGATCGGGTTCCACCGGCTCGGCCAGGCCGTTGACATCGGGGCGCGGCCGGGTTTGCATCCTCTCGGGAGCCGTCGGCGGCATCGGGAGGCCAACATGCAAGGCGACGCAACCGTCATTCAGCACCTCAACGCCGTGCTGCGGAACGAGATGACCGCAATCAATCAATACTTCCTCCATTCTCGGATTTTGGACCATTGGGGCGTCGTCAAGCTCGGCGCCCGCGAATACGAAGAGTCGGTCGACGAGATGAAGCACGCAGACTTGCTGATCAAGCGCCTGTTGTTCCTCGGTGGCGAACCTCGCTTGGAATTCGACAAACTGTTGATTGGCCAGAGCGTGCCGGTGGTCCTGGAATGTGATCTGCGGCTTGAGCAGCTGGCGATACCGCAACTGCGTGAGGCGATCCCTTATTGCGAGGGCGTGCACGACTTCGTGACCCGCGACCTGTTCAGCGCTATCCTGAAGGGCGAAGAGGAGCACGTCGATTTCCTTGAGACGCAATTGGAGCTGATTGCCAAGATCGGGCGCGAAAACTACATCCAGCTGCAATCCGAGCCGTCCGGCTAGGCAGGCACTGGAGCAATCTTTAGGCCTCTTACGGAGGAGGAAACCAACAATGTCAGCCACGACGCAGCGCTACAATGTCGGCGGGATATACCTGCAGCGGCCGTTTAAGATCCGTCGACTCGGCCATTTCGGGTTCAATGTCGAAAAGCTGCCCGAGGGCCGCGAGTTCTATGGCGACCTACTCGGCTTTACCGCCTCGGACGCACTCGACTTCTCGCGGGCGCCGTGGTTTCCGAAGGATGCCGATCTCGGTGATCCGCGCGGCTATTTCATGCGCTATGGGACGGACCACCACGCTTTTGTGCTGTTCCCGAAGCGGGTCATGGATCATCGCGCCGACCGCAAGTTCGCTCCCGAGGTCACGATCAACCAGATCACCTGGCAATGCGGCAGCCTCAAAGAGATTGTCGATGCCCACACCTATTTCGAAGAACAGCAGGTCCGCATACAGCGGGTCGGGCGCGACATGCCGGGCAGCAACTGGCATGTCTATGTCTACGATCCCGATGGCCACACCAACGAATTCTATTACGGCATCGAGCAGATCGGCTGGAACCAGCTGAGCAAGCCGCGCGACATGTATTACCGCGGCTTCAACGAGAAGCCCCCGCTACCGCAGATGTCCGAGGCGGCCGAGGTGGCGGAAGCGCGCGACAAAGGCATCGATGTATTGTCCGGACATCGCCCGCAACAGACTCTGGCCGCGAATTACGACGTCGAAGGCGTGCTATTGCCGCGCCCGTTCAAGATCACAAAGATCGGCCCGGTCAGCCT
>JBARIB010000306.1:0-3605 GCA_049799535.1 Allostellaceae bacterium
GCCCATTCCCCGCCCCTTTTTGGACGGTTCTAAAACCGGACAGATTCACGCGCTACATAAACCGGATATATCACGAGTCAGCTACACGACGATCCGGACCGCTGCAGGGCGCTGCAGCTCAATTCAGGTCGCGGGCTGGCCGGCGCTCGCGTGTGAGGGCGCGCCGTAGAGCTCGCCGGCGCGCTTTTCGAAGGCGCCGACCATGCGGCGCACCGCCTCGCTGAACAGAACCTCGATCAACCTTTGCAGCAGGCGTGACTTGAATTCGAAATCGACAAAGAAACCGACCCGGCAACCGCGCGGATCAGCGGTGAAGGTCCAGTGGTTCGTGAGATAGCGGAAAGGCCCCTCGGTATAGGCGACGTCGATCCGCCGCGGCGGGTCGAGCGTAACGCGCGACGTAAAGCGCTCGCGGAACATGCGAAACCCAATGATCAGATCCGCGACAATGAAATTGGCCCGCCGCTGTTTGATGCGCGCTCCCACGCACCAAGGGAGAAATTCGGGATAACGCTCGATATCGGCCACGAGAGAAAAGAGCTGGTCGGGCGTGTAGGGGAGGACACGCTCCTCGGCATGGGTCGGCATTTCCGGGTATACCTAGCCGGCAGCGGCGAGCTGGCCGGCACGCGCGGCGCGCAGCCGTACGAAATCGTCTCCCGCGTGATAGGAGGACCGGGTCAGCGGCGAGGCAGAGACCAGCACAAACCCTTTAGCCAGCGCGAAGCTCGCATAGCTGCCAAACTCTTCCGGCGTCACAAAGCGCGCGATCGCATGATGCTTCGGTGTCGGCTGCAGGTATTGGCCGATCGTCAAAAAGTCGACATCGGCAGTGCGCAAGTCGTCCATCACCTGCAATACCTCGGCTTTTTCCTCGCCGAGTCCGACCATGATTCCCGATTTTGTGAACACCGCAGGATCGAGCCGCTTGACCTGATCCAGCAGCCGCAGCGAATGAAAATACCGAGCCCCGGGCCGCACTTCGGCATAGAGCCGCGGCACCGTCTCGAGGTTATGGTTGAAAACGTCGGGCTTGGCGGCGACGACGGCTTCGAGCGCCCCCTCCTTGCGCAAAAAATCGGGAGTAAGAACCTCGATTGTTGTCGCGGGAGAGGCGGCGCGAATGGCCGTAATCGTTCGCGCGAAATGCCTGGCGCCGCCGTCGTCGAGGTCGTCGCGGTCGACGGAGGTGACGACAACGTGCGAAAGCCCCAGCGCGGCGACCGCCTCGGCGACCCGCTCGGGCTCGTGCGGGTCGAGCAGATCGGGCCGGCCGGTCGCGACGTTGCAGAAGCTGCAGGCGCGCGTGCAGACCCGCCCCAGGATCATGACCGTCGCATGCTTCTGCTTCCAACACTCGCCAATGTTGGGGCAGGCTGCCTCCTCACACACCGTGTTGAGGTTGAGCTCGCGCATCAGCCGCCGCGTCGCCTGGTATTCCGGCGAAACCGGGGCCTTGACGCGCAGCCAATCCGGCTTGCGTGGGATCGGATTGTCGGGGCGGCGGGCCTTTTCGGGATGACGCGGCGGAACAGCAATTCCGCCCTCTCCGTCATCCCCGCCCCCAGGCTTAACACCGACTGTCCGTCGCTCGGGTAACCCGGGGGTGATCCGGGCATCCACGGGCGCTGGGCGAGAACCTTGCCCTGTATACATAGATGGCCGGGTCGAGCCCGGCCATGACGAAGCCGGCCATGACGAATACGGAGTGGACATACCTGACCGTGTTGACTGCCGGGACTAAAAGTGGATGCCCGGCCCATAGGCGTCAACCCAGCGCCAGGCGCCCCCCTAGGCGGCGGGCCGCTGCATCGGCACCGCGAGGTAGCAGCCGAATTCCTTTGCAAAATCGACCGATACCCGGGCGTGGACACGACCCTGGCGATCCAACAGCTCCGCATGGTCGTCGATGGGCACGATCGCGCCATGCCAAACGTTCGGATGGATGTAGAGCCCGCGGCTGCCGTCACACCAGAATGTGACGAACTGCTCCGGTGTCACATCGTCTCCCGGCAGGGCGAGCGGCACAACAAAACTCTCGCCATGCAACGGATAGAACAGCTGGCCGCCATCGGGATGATAATTGGCGCGCCACACCAGCGCCTGTTGCCGCAGTTTTGCCGGGCCGTCGGTAGCCGCCTCTTCCGGCCAGTTGCTCCAGGCGAAGAGGTAGCTGTCGCCGACGGCGTTGTTCCGAGCGTAGAGGGTTTCGCCTTTCCACCAGAATTCGAAGATCCCCTCGGCGACGCCGCCTTGATCGCCCGAATTCTCGTCGATCGGCCGCCAGCCTTGAGCCGGCCAACGGACTATCTCGATGGTGAATGCCTTTGGCGCATCGACGAGGCAGCCATAGCCCTTCAGGTTTTCGGCGGTAGCGGCGACGAGCGGCGTCTCATGGACCCGCCGCACGCCTGTCGTCGGCACATAGGCGATCTCGGTCGCATCAAAATCCCTCATCTCGCCCTCGTTTCGGTCGACCACACGCTCTATTTACCCGAGACGGGCGCGGAGTAGCGCCGAAAGACGCTCGGCTGCAATCACAATGACGAAAGTGACGATCAGCAGAAGCGAAACGAGTTGGTACTGAAACAGGCTCATCGCCGAGAGTAGTTCGAACCCGATGCCGCCGGCGCCGACAAAGCCAAGCACTAGCGACGAGCGAATGTTCTCGTCGAGCCGGTAGAGCGCGATCCCGAGGAGCGAGGGCAGGATCGACGGGATAATGCCGTGCGTGAAGACCTGCACACGCCGGGCGCCGGTCAAGGTCAGCGCATCGATCGGCGCCATGTCCATATGCTCGATCGTCTCGGCGAACAGGCGACCGAGCATTCCGATCGAGTGAACGGAGAGCGCGAGGGCACCCGGAAACGGCCCGAGGCCGACGGCGGTCACAAACAATAACGCCCAGACCAGGTCGGGGACGGCGCGAGCGAAGCCGATCACCCCGCGCGCGGCGTAGTAGAAGTACCTTGAAGGGGTCACATTGGCGGCGGCGAGGATCGCCAGCGGCAAAGCCATGATCACTCCGCCGACGGTGCCGAAAATTCCAAGATCGATGGTCTCGAGCGCCGGCCACCACACCATATCGATCTTGCTGAAATCGGGCGGCATCGCGCGTCGAATGATATCGGCCATGCCGTAGGCGCCGGTGATCAAATCCTGTGGCCGCGCGCGGACGACGATCGCCGCCTGTACCACGATTGCCAGAAGCGCTAGCGCAAGCACGAGACGCAGCGCCAGGCTGAGCGCCTCGGTCCAGCTGCGCTGGGCGAGCTGTGGGGCCGCCGCGTCGAGGCTCAAGCGGCCTCTCGCTCAGATAGAGCTGGCGCACCGCATCGCGCGACAGCTCGGCGCACGGGCGATCAAAAGCTATCGTTCCGTCGCGAATGCCGACGACGCGGTCGGCATAGGCATAGGCCAGCTCGACCTGGTGCAACACGCATAGCACGGCGAGGTGCTCGTGCGCAGCGAGGTGCCGCAGCAGGCGCATGATATCGTCGGCTGCTTCCGGGTCGAGGCTCGCCACCGGCTCATCGGCGAGCAGCACCTGCGGGCGCTGCGCGAGCGCGCGAGCAATCGCAACGCGCTGCGCCTGCCCGCCGGAC
>JBARIB010000307.1:0-1797 GCA_049799535.1 Allostellaceae bacterium
TGGCGGCGCGCTCGACGCGATCGGCTTCCACTTCGAGCCGGTGCGCCGTCAGCAGCCGCGCCTCCCAAATCCAAGCGGTTCCAGCCCGCTCAGCGAACCTGCGATACCAAGCCGCCAAATCGCGTAACGCAGGTAGGTTCGAGTTATCGGACATCGTCTTTCCGTCCTCTTCGGCGACCGTAGCGATGGGCAAAAGCGCCGGAATTGATCTGGATCAATCCCCCGTTTCATTCGATCGGTGCCACCTCGATCATTGCCGGATGAATTCGCCAATCGCGAATGCCTTCGAACTCGGCAAAGCGTTTTTTTGCAGTCTCGGTCGCCTCCACTCGACTAGCGGCCGAAACGACAATGGACCCCTGGCAGACTTTGTAAACTTTATGGTTCCTGGCGAATTGATTTGTGAAATCGACGCGATAACTAGTCACGGGTCGTATCCTGGTTGCCGTCGACGCGTTGACCTTACTCTGTCGACCAGCCCGCAGCCTCGTGGCCCGCGGGAGTCCGTCGCGCCGAGGCATGGTTCTCGATGAGTTCACGCCGCCGGATGATGATTTGGCTGGCCCGGTTTGCTTGTGCGGATGTGTTTAGTCTGGGGAGGCTCAGCTGAGAAGCCCGGGCTCACCGCCTCGCCCTCACCCAATGATTACGTAACGAATCGCAATTGGCGCTCGGTCGGGCGGTCATCCCCGCGCTTTGGGCCTCACCTTCACCTTGCCCTTGTTCATCGCTCTGGTGAGGGCGTCCGGGTCGCCGCCTCCTCTATAGGGCGTCATTTGACCGTATTACACATCGAGGATGTCGACCGGACCGGCATCGCAGGCGTCGACGAGAAGGCGCGGGAGGTCGTCGGCGACGGCCCGACCTATATCTCGTTCGATGTCGATGGCCTCGACCCGGCCTTCGCCCCGGCAGCGGGACACCCGAGCTCGGCGGGCTGACGCCGCGCGAGGCGCAGTCGATCCTGCACGGCCTCAAAGGCCTCGACATCATCGGCGGCGAGGTGGTCGAAGTCGCGCCGCAAAACGACCCGACCAGCAACACCGCAATGGTCGGCGCGCAGATATTTGTTCGACTTCTTCTCGCTATCGGTCCTCGGCCCACGTTTTACGCGGCGCTGGATAGGGCTGTTGCGGATCAAGTCCAGCCATGCTGGAAACCCCAATAGCAGCTAATGACGGAAGCCGAAGAGCTTTTGGGCATTGTGGTGCAGAATCTTGTCGGTATCTGTCTTTGCCAGCCCGAGCCGCTCGATATAGGCGAAGGTCTCCTTGTATTCCTCGTAATCCTGCAATACCGGATAGTCACTGCCGGTCACTAGGTGATCGGCTCCGAACGCTTCATAGGCGCAGGTGAAGGCAGCTTTCGAGCCATAGCACACTGTGTCGTACCAGAACTTCTTCGCGGTAACGCTCGGCGCCTCGGCAAGGTTGGGATGACCGCTTTGGCTCTGGCCCTGCTTGTCGAGGCGATTGAGCAGCATCGGCACCGGGCCGCCCAAATGCGGCACGATGAATTTGATGTTCGGGTAGCGGTGTGGGATCTGCTTGGCGATCATGTGCAGCACGAAAGTAGCGTCCTCGAGCGAGGTGCCGACCGCCGCCCGCCAGCCGTAATCGACGATGAACGGCGAGCAAATCCCGGTGTTGGAGGGGTGCACAAAAAGGACGACGCCGCGCCGGTTCATCTCGGCATAAATCGGCTCGAATTCGGTTTCGGCGACCGACCGGTTTAGACAGATGATGTGCATGTTGACGCCGACGCATCCCAATTGGTCGAGGCCGCGCTCCATTTCCT
>JBARIB010000308.1:0-2868 GCA_049799535.1 Allostellaceae bacterium
AATCTCGTGGGCTTCGTCGGCTCTCCCGCGGGCGAACACATTGGCGTAGAGGTCGTGGCTGATCGCCGAGGCCCCCGCTAGCGTGAGCCCCGAGACGACCGCCAGGATCGTCGCAAAGGCCACCGCCGAGATAAAGCCGAACAGCAGGTCGCCGCCGAGCGCCTTGGCCAGCAAAGGCGCCGGCATGTTGGGGAAGCCCCTGGTGGCCTGGATCACGCTCATGCCGGCCTTGATTTTCGCCTGGTCGATGAAGTCGGGGTTGGTCGAGACGAACACGATCGCGCCGAAGCCGATAATGAAGGTCAGGATGTAGAAATACCCGATGAAGCCGGTGGCGTAGAAGACCGACTTGCGCGCCACCCTCGCGTTCGGAACGGTGAAGAAGCGCATCAGAATATGCGGCAGGCCGCAGGTCCCGAACATCAACGCGAGCCCGGTCGAAACAGCCGAGATCGACGTCGAGACCGGCGCGCCCGGCTTGAACACCGGTCCCATGATAGAGTCCTTGAGGGGATGAACCTCGACCGCTTTGGCGAACAGCGCGCTCGGATTGAAGCCGAAGGCGATCAGCACCAGCAAGGCCAGCAGCGTCGCGCCGCCGAGCAGCAGGCACGCTTTGATGATCTGCACCCAGGTGGTGGCGATCATGCCGCCGAAGGTGACATAGAGGATCATCAGAATGCCGACTCCGACCACCGCGAACTTATAGTCGACTGTGGGAAACAGGACGTGGATGAGACTGCCGGCGCCGACCATCTGGGCGATGAGATAGAAGGCCACCGTCACCAGCGTGCCGCACGCGGCCAGCACGCGGACGGGCGTCTGGTCGAAGCGGAACGAGACGACGTCGGCGAGAGTGAACCGGCCGAGGTTGCGTAGCGGTTCGGCGATCAGGAAGGTCATGATCGGCCAACCGGCCAGCCAGCCGACCGAGTAAATCAGCCCATCGTAGCCCCAAGCATAAACGAGACCCGCAATGCCGAGGAACGAGGCGGCGGACATGTAGTTGCCGGCGATCGCCAGCCCGTTCTGCAGGCCGGTGATTCCACCGCCCGCGGCGTAGAATTGCGCCGCGGTCTTGGTGCGCTTCGCCGCCCAGTAGGTGATCCCCAACGTCACCGCTACGAAGAAGGCGAACATTCCGACGGCGGTCCAATCGGTCGATGGTTCCGCCGCAGCGCCTCTCGCGTTCGCCGCCTGGGCGAGCGCCAGTCCGGGCGTCAGACCGAACCCAAGAGCGAGTGCTTTTAGCAGCGGGCGGCTCATTCAACGCTCGCCCTGATGATCCTCTTGCGTCAGCGAGTCGTAGGTTCTGATGGCGCGGCTCGCATAAGAGCCGGTCAAGAGGAAGACGGCCACGATCACCAAGATTCCGAACGGGATGCCGACGGTCATCACCCCTCCGGTCAGCGACTCCCCGAGAAACCCCGGTGCGTAGGCGACGAGCAGGATGAATCCGAGCTAGATGACGAACATCGCCGCCGAAAGGGTGATCCCGAGCGATCGGCGCTCCGCGACAAGTTGATGGTGTTTCGAATTGTTCTGAATGGCCTCGCGGGTGCCGACCGCCATGTTTTCCTCCCGTTTCGCTCGGTATAATCGCGCGGTGAGCGCAACAAGCGCTTTCGTCGATCATCCCGCGGTTTTGCCATTGTGCCCCCTTGCGCCCAAACCCCGCCTTCAGGGAACAGCGAAGCGGGCAAAATCACAAACCGCAAAAAAGCCTGCCCGCCTCCGCTTTGTTGCAAACGCGATTACTTCATCCCGCCGACTTTTCCGCGCCAATCAGCCGGATCCGGACTTTTCACTGCCTACGACAGTGTTATGAGACCGCGCCGTTGTGCCGCGATCGTAGCCGAGTGCGCACCCCCACTGGCGCTGAACTCAACAGTTTTACAGTTTCGCCATCCGGCGAAGTTCGTCGACGACCTCAGGGTTGGCAAGGGTCGAGACATCGCCGGCATCTCGCCCACCCGAGATCGCGGACAGAACGCGGCGCATGATCTTGCCCGAGCGCGTCTTCGGCATGTCGGGCACGATCCAGACCCTGCGTGGGCGGGCGATCGGGCTGATCTCGTTAACCACAGCCTGGGAAATGCGCTCCACGAGCTCTTGGTTCGCCGTGATTCCCGGCTTCAGGCAGACGTAGAGATCGGGGACGCGGCCTTTGATCTCGTCCGGGACCGGCACCACGGCCGCCTCGGTGACCTCGGGCACGGTGAGAGCGGCGGACTCGATCTCCTTGGTGCCGAGGCGATGGCCGGCGACGTTGATGACGTCATCGATCCGGCCGAGGATGCGATAATAGCCGTCCGCAGGCTGCACGGCACCGTCCGCCGCGAAATAGGGCCAGTCGCGCCAGTCGGTGCTGCCCTTCTTCTTGTTGTAGCGGGCGTAATATTGGCTCACGAAACGTTCCGGATCGCCCCAGATGGTCTGAAAGATCCCAGGCCACGGATTACGGATGCAGATATTGCCCGCGCGGGTCGCGCCGCGCGGAATTTCATTCCCGTCTTCGTCGTAAATGACCGGGTGGATGCCTGGAACCCCGGGACCGGCGCTGCCGGGTTTCATCGGGTTGAGGGCCGGAATCGTGCTGCATAGGAAGCCGCCGTTCTCGGTCTGCCACCAGGTGTCGACGATCACCGCCTCGCCCTTGCCGACGGTCTCATAATACCAGCGCCACACCTCCGGCTCGATCGGCTCGCCGACCGTGGTCATGTGCTTGAAATGATAATTGTATTTCTTCGGCTCATCGGGCCCGGCGCGCCTCAGCGCCCGGATTGCAGTGGGGGAGGTATGGAAGATGTTGACGCCGAGCTCTTCTGCGATGCGCCAGGGGCGCCCGGCGTCCGGATAGGTCGGCAG